>NZ_JBXASW010000138.1:0-901 GCF_058809745.1 Variovorax sp. MPBD4-3 | reverse complement strand
GCGCGCGATGGATACGCTGCTTGCCCCCACCCCTGCCCTCCCCCGGAAGGGGAGGGAGAAAGAACGAAATCATGGCGCGGCCACCGCTTGCTGCTCTTCCTCGAAAAGCATGTCGTGGATGCGCTGCGCCGTGCCCTGGAATTCGGCGCTGCCCAGGCTGTCGAGCGAGAAGCCGTGGCTGTTGATCTCCGCGCGCATGCGCCCCGGGTGCGGCGACAGCAGCGCGATGCGGTTGCCCACCACCAGCGCCTCCTCGATCGAATGGGTGACGAACAGCAGCGTGAAGCGAACCTCGTCCCACAGTTCGAGCAGCTCCTGCTGCATCCTGCGGCGCGTGAGCGCGTCGAGCGCGGCGAAGGGCTCGTCCATCAGCAGCACGCGCGGCTGCATCGCCAGCGCACGCGCAATCGCCACGCGCTGCTTCATGCCGCCCGACAGCTGGTGCGGATGCACGTCGGCGAACTTCGACAGGCCCACCTTGTCGAGGTAGTGCAGCGCGCGCTCGGCCGCTTCCTTCTTGCCGAGCGTGCGCGAGGCGAGCAGCGGGAACATCACGTTCTGCTTGACCGTCTTCCACGGCGGCAACTGGTCGAACTCCTGGAACACGACGATGCGGTCGGGGCCGGGCTGCGTCACGCGCCGGTCTTCGAGGCGGATCTCGCCTTCGACCGGCGCAATGAAGCCGGCCACGGCCTTCAGCAGCGTGGACTTGCCGCAGCCCGAGGGGCCGAGCAGCACGAAGCGGTCGGCGGCATGGACTTCGAAGCTCACGCGGTGCGTGGCGCGCACCACGCGCTCGGGGGTGCGGTATTCGAGGCTGACGTTGTCAACCTGGAGCAAGGGAGCGAAGTCTTCCTGCTCCCGGTCTTGCTCCCTCCCCTCCCGGGGGAGGGCTGGGGTG
>NZ_JBXASW010000137.1:0-917 GCF_058809745.1 Variovorax sp. MPBD4-3 | reverse complement strand
GCGTCCAGGGTGATGGTCACGCTGGCCTGGTCGCTGGCGCGGCGGCTGCCTTGCGGGTTGGCAAGCGGCAGCGAGGCGGGCGCATCGCCCAATGCCTGTTGCCAGTAGTCCAGCTCGTCAGAGTGGACCTGGGCGTAGCCCTGCAGGGCCTGCGCCCAGTCGCCGTAGCTGCTGCTGCGCGCGGGCAGCTCGACGCCCTGGCCCGCGACGCGGGCGCGGTAGATGCTCTGCATGTCTTCGAGCAGGATGCGCCAGGACACGCCGTCGACCACCAGGTGGTGGATGGCCAGCAGCAAGAGCCAGCGGCCGTCGGCCACCTCGATGGCCAGGGCGCGGATCAGCGGACCGCGCTGCAGGTCCAGGCTGCGCTGGGCTTCGTCGCACAGGGCCTCGATGCCGGCGTCGTCCTTCGCCTTGCGCACCCACAGCAGTTCCTGCAGTTCGGGTTCGGCAACGGGTTCGTAGCGTTGGGTCCACGTACCTTGTGCCTGGGTGTAGCGCAGGCGTAATGCGTCGTGGTGCTGCACCAGCACGGCCAGCGCCTGGCGCAAGGCCTTCACATCCAGCGGTTCGCGGCTTTGCAGCAGCACCGACTGGTTCCAGTGATGGCGAGCCGCCATCTGCATGCCGAAGAACTCGGCCTGGATCGGCAGCAGCGGCACCTCGCCTTCGGCCGGTGCGCGCACCTGCGCCGCAGCCGCCTGATGGTCCAGTTCCTGCACCACGCCGGCGAGCTGGGCGATGCTCTGGCGCTCGAACATCTGTCGCGGGGTGAGCTGCCAGCCAGCGCGCCGCGCCTGCGCGACGATCTGCAGGCTGAGGATGGAGTCGCCGCCCAGCTCGAAGAAGTTGTCGTGGCGCCCGACCTGGGGCAGGCCCAGCACCTGGGCCCACACCTGCGCGAGCGCCTGTTCCAC
>NZ_JBXASW010000136.1:0-1209 GCF_058809745.1 Variovorax sp. MPBD4-3 | reverse complement strand
GAAAAATGGCAAAAGGTAAATTCACCCGCACCAAGCCTCACGTCAACGTGGGCACGATCGGTCACGTCGACCACGGCAAGACCACGCTGACGGCTGCGATCGCAACGGTGCTGTCGGCCAAGTTCGGCGGCGAAGCTAAGGCCTACGACCAGATCGACGCTGCGCCTGAAGAAAAGGCCCGCGGCATCACGATCAACACCGCGCACGTCGAGTATGAAACGGCCAACCGCCACTACGCACACGTCGACTGCCCCGGCCACGCCGACTACGTGAAGAACATGATCACCGGCGCTGCCCAGATGGACGGCGCGATCCTGGTGTGCTCGGCCGCCGACGGCCCGATGCCCCAGACCCGTGAACACATCCTGCTGGCTCGCCAGGTGGGCGTGGGCTACATCATCGTGTTCCTGAACAAGTGCGACATGGTCGACGACAAGGAACTGCTCGAGCTGGTCGAAATGGAAGTTCGCGAACTCCTCGACAAGTACGAATTCCCCGGCGACGACACCCCCATCATCCACGGCTCGGCCAAGCTCGCCCTGGAAGGCGACAAGGGCGAACTGGGTGAAGGCGCCATCATGAAGCTGGCCGAAGCCCTGGACACGTACATCCCGACGCCCGAGCGCGCCGTGGACGGCACGTTCCTGATGCCCGTGGAAGACGTGTTCTCGATCTCGGGTCGCGGCACCGTGGTGACCGGCGCTGTCGAGCGCGGCGTGATCAAGGTTGGTGAAGAAATCGAAATCGTGGGCATCCGCCCGACGGTCAAGACCACCTGCACCGGCGTGGAAATGTTCCGCAAGCTGCTGGACCAGGGTCAAGCCGGCGACAACGTGGGCGTGCTGCTGCGCGGCACGAAGCGCGAAGAAGTCGAACGCGGCCAGGTGCTGTGCAAGCCCGGCTCGATCAAGCCGCACACGCACTTCACCGCCGAGGTGTATGTCCTGTCGAAGGACGAAGGCGGCCGTCACACGCCGTTCTTCAACAACTATCGCCCGCAGTTCTACTTCCGCACGACGGACGTGACCGGCGCGATCGAGCTGCCCAAGGACAAGGAAATGGTCATGCCCGGCGACAACGTCAGCATCACCGTGAAGCTGATCAACCCGATCGCGATGGAAGAAGGCCTGCGCTTCGCCATCCGTGAAGGCGGCCGCACCGTGGGTTCGGGCGTCGTTGCCAAGATCCTCGACATCTAAGCCGGACGCA
>NZ_JBXASW010000135.1:0-1324 GCF_058809745.1 Variovorax sp. MPBD4-3 | reverse complement strand
CTATGAATCGCCCCGGATTTTGTGGAGGCTCAACACTCTGAGAGGATTGAGCCATGAAGAAGTCGAACAAGTTCTCACCCGAGGTGCGTGAGCGCGCAGTGAGGATGGTGCAGGAGCACCGTGGGGAATACCCGTCGCTGTGGGCGGCGATCGAGTCGATTGCACCGAAGATCGGCTGCGTGCCGCAGACGCTGAACGAATGGGTCAAGCGTGATGAGGTCGACAACGGCGTTCGAGAAGGCGTGACGACCAGCGAGTCCCAGCGGATGAAGGAGCTCGAACGCGAGGTCAAGGAACTGCGCCGAGCCAACGAGATCCTGAAGCTGGCGAGCGCGTTTTTCGCCCAGGCGGAGCTCGACCGCCGGCTGAAGTCCTGAGGGATTTCATCGACAGGCATCGTGCCACCTTCGGGGTCGAGCCGATCTGCAGGGTCTTGCAGGTCGCCCCGTCGGGCTACCGGCGGCACGCGGCGCTGCTGCGCGAGCCGCATAAGCGCTGCGCCAGAGCACTCCGCGACGATGTCCTCATTCCGGCGATACAGCGCGTCTGGCAGGCCAACATGCAGGTCTATGGGGCCGACAAGGTCTGGAGGCAACTGGCGCGCGAGGGCACGACGGTGGCCCGCTGCACGGTCGAGCGGCTGATGCGGCGCCTGGGGCTGAGAGGTGTGATGCGCGGCAAGGTGGTGAAGACCACTATCAGCAACTCCAGAGCACCATGCCCGCTGGATCGGGTCAACCGGCAGTTCCGAGCGCAGCGCCCGAACCAGCTGTGGGTCTCGGATTTCACGTACGTGTCGACATGGCAGGGCTGGCTGTACGTCGCCTTCGTGATCGATGTGTTCGCCCGACGCATCGTGGGCTGGCGGGTCAGCAGCTCGATGCGCACGGACTTCGTGCTCGATGCTTTGGAGCAAGCGCTGTACGACCGTCAACCCGAACGCGACGGCAGCTTGATTTGTCACTCCGATCGTGGCTCGCAATACGTCAGCATCCGGTACACGGAACGACTGGGCGAGGCTGGCATTGAGCCATCAGTGGGCAGCAAAGGCGACTCATATGACAACGCCCTGGCCGAGACGATCAACGGCCTCTACAAGGCCGAGCTGATCCATCGCCGGGCGCCGTGGAATACCAAGGAGTCGGTGGAGTTCGCGACGCTCGAATGGGTGTCCTGGTTCAACCACCATCGCCTGCTCGAACCCATCGGCTACATCCCGCCTGCAGAAGCTGAGGCAAACTATTACCGGCAACTCGCCAGTCAGTCCGCCAAGACGGCGGCATGACTTAAACCAACTGGCCTCCATGAAAGCCGGGGCGATTCA
>NZ_JBXASW010000134.1:0-1585 GCF_058809745.1 Variovorax sp. MPBD4-3 | reverse complement strand
GAGATCACCGCAGCGAGCCAGGAGCAGACCTCGGGCATCGAGCAGATCAACCAGGCCATCACGCAGATGGACCAGGTCACGCAGCAGAACGCCGCGCTGGTCGAAGAGGCCTCGGCCGCCGCCCAGTCGCTGCAGGAGCAGGCCGGCAGCCTCGTGCAGACCGTGAGCATCTTCAAGATCGATGCCAATGCCGTCGCCACGGTGCGCCCGGGCTTTACCCGCATCACCCCCATCCCCCGGCCCGCGAAACCCGCGCGGCCGTTGGCGAAGCAGCCTGCCAAGGCGCTGCCCGCTCGCCGTGCGCCGGCCGCCGCTCCGGCGCCGCAGTTGGCGATGGCCGGCGACCCCAAAGGCGATTGGACCGAGTTTTGACACGAAAGGACTCAAGTCTGGCGATCCGATGCCGATAACAGGATGACGGCGTTGCCGCTTTGCGTGCAACAGCCGCCGTCTCCCGTTATTGAAAGAAGAGAGCGATGAGTTTGAAGGATCTGAAAATCGGCACGCGCCTGGGGCTCGGCTTCGCGGTGATGCTGCTGCTGATGGCTTTCATTGCCGGCACCGGCGTGCTGCGGCTGACCAATGTGGGGCATGCCACCGACGAGATGGTGGAGAAGGCGCTGGTGAAGGAGCGCCTGGCCAACGAATGGCTGAGCAACCTCAGGTCGAACACGGTGGCCAACTTCGCGATGGTCAAGACCACCGATCCCGCCATTGCCGCCTATTTCTCCAAGCTGCAGGCGGCCGGCTCGGCACGCATCAGCCCGGCGCAGAAGAAGCTCGAATCGATGCTGGACACGCCGGAGGAGAAGGCGCTGTATGCCAAGGTGTCGGCCTCGCGCGCCGTGGTGCTCGAGACGGTGGGCGTGCTCAACAAGCTCAAGGACAGCGGCCAGCTCGCCGAAGCCAACACGCTGGTCGACACCAAGTTCAGCGAAGCGCTGGGCGTGTATGGCGGCGCCGTCGAGGCACTGGCCCAGCACCAGCGCGAGAAGATCGATGCCGCCGCCAAGCGCATCGGTGACGACTACATGGCGGGCCGCACCACGCTGATCGTGCTGGCGTCCATCGCCGTCGTGCTCGGCGCGCTGTTCGCCTGGCGCCTGAGCGTGGGCATCGTTCGCCCGCTGGGCCACGCGCTGGAAGTGGCCGAGACCGTGGCGGCCGGCGACCTGAGCGCCGACATCCGCGTGGAAAGCCGCGACGAGGCGGGCCAGTTGATGCAGGCGCTCAAGAACATGAACGAGAGCCTGGCCAAGGTGGTGGGCGAGGTGCGCACCGGCACCGACACGATTGCCACGGCGTCCAGCCAGATCGCTTCGGGCAACCAGGACCTGTCGTCGCGCACGGAACAGCAGGCCAGCTCGCTGGAGCAGACGGCTGCTTCGATGGAAGAGCTGACTTCGACCGTGAAGCAGAACGCGGACAACGCGCGCCAGGCGAACCAGCTGGCCGTGTCGGCTTCGGAAGTCGCGGTGAAGGGCGGCAGTGTCGTGTCTCAAGTGGTGGACACCATGGGCTCGATCAATGCGTCGTCCAAGAAGATCGTCGACATCATCGGCGTGATCGACGGCATCGCGTTCCA
>NZ_JBXASW010000133.1:0-1737 GCF_058809745.1 Variovorax sp. MPBD4-3 | reverse complement strand
GAGGAGGTGGTGGCGGCGGCGGCTTGCCGATCGGTCTCGTGCCCGCTGCCACGCCCCCCGTCACCACGCCGCCCGCCAGCAACAGCACGGGCATCGTGCCATCGTCATCGGTCGCCGGCCTCTGCGCCGCGCCGCGCACCGGCACCAATCCGGAGACCGGCCGGGCCTATCCCGACAGCGCCGGCTCCCTGGACAACGAGAAGAGCTGGGTGCGCGCCTGGATCGACGAGACCTACCTCTGGTACAGCGAGGTGCCGGCCACGCTCAAGGCTTCCGACTACGCCACGCCCGTCGCATGGTTCAACGTGCTCAAGACGCCACTCACCACGTCGTCGGGCAGGCCCAAGGACCGCTTCCACTTCGTGTACGACACCGAGGCATACCGCCAGCTCTCGCAGGGCGGCGTGTCGGTCAGCTACGGCGCGGAGTTCGTTTCCATCGCCACCAGCCCGCCGCGCGAACTGCGCGTGGTCCTCGTCGAGCCCGGCTCGCCTGCCGACCTCGCCGGGCTCAAGCGCGGCGCCAGGCTGCTGAGCGTGGACGGCGTCGATTTCGTCAATGCGACAGGAGCCGCCAACGCCGCCACGATCAACAACGCGCTCTCGCCGAAGACCGTGGGCGAGTCGCACAACTTCACGTTCAAGCTGGGCAGCGATCCGGCCACGTCCTTTTCCCTGGCGGCGGCCAACGTCACGAGCACGCCCGTGCAGAACATCAAGGTCCTCGACGTGGGTGGCGGCACCAAGGTGGGCTACCTGCTGTTCAACGACCACATCACGACCTCCGAGCAGAAGCTCATCGATGCGGTGAACACCTTCAAGTCCAGCCCCGGCGGCATCCAGGACCTCGTGCTCGACATGCGCTACAACGGCGGCGGTCAGCTCGCCATTGCCAGCCGGCTGGCCTACATGATCGCCGCGCCGTCGGCCACGGCGGGCAAGACTTTCGAGCTGCTGACCTTCAACGACAAGAACCCGTTCCGCCTCTCGGTGGCGCAGAGCCTGATGCCGTTCTACAGCACCAGCCGCACCGGCGCGGCGCTGCCGTCGCTCGGCCTGCCGCGTGTGACCGTGCTGACCAGCCCCGACACCTGCTCGGCCAGCGAGTCGGTCATCAACAGCCTGCGCGGCGTGGGTGTCACCGTCAACCTCGTCGGCGGCACCACCTGCGGCAAGCCCTACGGCTTCTACCCGCAGGACAACTGCGGCACCACCTACTTCGCGATCCAGGTCAAGGGCGTGAACCAGCAGGGCTTCGGCGACTACGGCGACGGCTTCGCGCCCAACTGCGCCGTGGCCGACGACTACGACCACCAGCTCGGCGACCCGAACGAAGCCCGGCTGGCCGCGGCCCTCGCGCTGCGCAGCGGAGGCTCCTGCCCCGTGCCGATGGCCAAGGCCATGGCGCGCGGCCTGGAGAAGGCCGAGCCGGCCGAAGCCGAGACGCCTTTCCTGATCGACCAGTCGCCGCTGCGCCGCAACCGCCTGCTCGACTTCGCCCCCAGCCCGGGCTGACCCTTCGATACCGCCCCGCGGAAAACCCTGAGCTGGAGCGCTTGCCACGCTGCCGGCTTGCGCCCTAAAGTTTGGCAAACGTTTGCGCAAACCTTTGCGAAACGTTTGTATTTCAGATTTTCTCGACTGAAAACCAAACGCTTAGGAGAAGCAGATGCGCAAATGGATCGGGACGATGTTCATCGTCGTCATCGCGGTGCTGGCTGGTTGCGGTGGTGGTGGC
>NZ_JBXASW010000132.1:0-1778 GCF_058809745.1 Variovorax sp. MPBD4-3 | reverse complement strand
GAAGAAGCCGGCCGCACCATGGACGAGATCGTCGGCAGCGTGAAGCGCGTGACGGACATCATGGGCGAGATCACCGCTGCAAGCCAGGAGCAGACCTCGGGCATCGAGCAGATCAACCAGGCCATCACGCAGATGGACCAGGTCACACAACAGAACGCGGCGCTGGTCGAAGAGGCTTCGGCGGCAGCTCAATCGCTGCAGGAGCAGGCAAGCAGCCTGTCGCAGGTGGTCGGCGTGTTTCGCCTGGAAGGCAGCCGCGCTGCCGTCCCGGCGCATCGGCTGGCACTCACTGCATAAGCAGCAGCACAAATCGGAGAAAAAGACATGCAGTGGTTCCAGAATCTTCGCGTCACCGTCCGGCTGATCCTCAGCTTTCTCGTGGTCGCCGCCATCGGCGCGGCGGTGAGCGCGCTCGGCATCTTCCACATGGGGCGCATCAGCGCCTCGACCGAAGAGCTCTACGCCAACGAGCTTCGCGCCCTGCAGGCCGTGCAGGAAGCCAACATCCACCTGCTGTACGCCAGCCGCGCCCAGATGACGCTGCTGTCGGCCGGCACGCGCGGCGAGCGCAACGCGGGTGCGAACGAGCTCAAGGCTTCCATGGAAAGCCTCTCGTCGCGCGCCGCCGAGGTCAAGTCGTTCTTCGGCGAGACCGAGGAAGGCACGAAGCTCTTCAGCCAGTTCGAAAGCCTGGTCGGCCCGCTGGGCAAGCACATGAACGACTTCGTGGCGCTGGTGAACAAGCAGCCGCTGGACAGCTCGCAGTTCGACAACCAGGTGACCGAGGACAGCGCGCGCCTGCTGAAGGAATCGCGCGGCCTGGAAGAAGTGCTCAAGGGCATGGTCGCGCACAGCAAGGACCTGGCGCGCGCGCGTGCGGAGCATGCCGACGACACCTACAAGACCTCGCGGCTGATGATGCTGGTGCTGGCGCTGGCCGGCATCGTGGTCAGCGTGGGGCTGGGCGTGGTGGTGGCGCGCCTGATCGGCCGGCAACTCGGCGGCGAGCCGCAGTACGCCGCCGACGTGGTCGGCCGCATCGCCGACGGCGACCTGTCGCTGGCAGTGGAGGCCGACGCCGCGCGTGACGGCAGCCTGCTGCATTCCATCAAGCAGATGCAGGTGCAGCTGACCTCGATCGTCGGGAAGATCAAGGATTCGAGCGAAACCATTGCCAGGGCTTCGGGGCAGATCGCCTCGGGCAACCAGGACCTTTCGTCGCGTACGGAGGAACAGGCTAGCTCGCTGGAGCAGACGGCTGCTTCGATGGAGGAGCTGACTTCGACGGTGAAGCAGAACGCGGACAACGCACGTCAGGCCAACCAGCTGGCCGTGTCTGCTTCGGAAGTGGCGGTGAAGGGTGGCAGTGTCGTGTCGCAGGTGGTCGACACCATGGGCTCGATCAACGCGTCATCCAAGAAGATCGTGGACATCATCGGCGTGATCGACGGCATCGCATTCCAGACCAACATCCTGGCGCTGAATGCGGCGGTGGAAGCAGCCCGGGCCGGCGAGCAGGGCCGCGGCTTCGCGGTCGTCGCATCCGAAGTCCGCAGCCTCGCGCAACGCTCTGCAGCGGCAGCCAAGGAAATAAAGACCCTCATCGGCGACTCCGTGGAGAAGGTCGAGGAAGGCAGCAAGCAGGTCGCCGAGGCGGGCCGCACGATGGAAGAGATCGTCGGCAGCGTGCGCCGCGTGACCGACATCATGGGCGAGATCACCGCAGCGAGCCAGGAGCAGACCTCGGGCATCGAGCAGATCAACCAGGCCATCACGCA
>NZ_JBXASW010000131.1:0-2048 GCF_058809745.1 Variovorax sp. MPBD4-3 | reverse complement strand
GCTGGCGGCTCCACCGACGACGCCTCGCCCACCTTCAGCGGCAGCGGCGCCAGGGCCGGCGACGTCGTCAAGGTGTACGACGGCGCCACACTCATCGGCAGCGCCGCTGTGGCGAGCGATGGAAAGTGGAGCCTCGCGCTCAGCACCCCGCTGGGCGATGGCGCGCACAGCATCACCCACACCCTCACCGACGCCGCGGGCAATACCAGCGCAGCCAGCGCCCCTCTGGTTTTCGCGGTCGACACCGCGAATGTCGTCGTCAGCGTCGGCCACGCTGTGGACGACCAGGGCAGCAAGCAGGGCAACCTCGCTCCCGGCGCACTCACGGACGACACCACGCCCACGCTCGTGGGCAAGGCGACGCGCGGTGCCATCGTGACTGTCCATGAAGAATCGGTCGTGCTCGGCTCCACCACGGCGGACGCCAGCGGCAACTGGAGCCTCACGCTGCCGGCGCAGGTCGAAGGTACGCACAAGTACACGGCCACCGCGGTGAACGCGGCGGGCACCAAGGGCGAAGCCTCGCTCTCGCTGACCATCGACACCACCGCTCCCAACGTGCCCGCCATCGGCAAGGCGACCGACGACGTCGGCTCCGTGCAGGGCCGGCTCATGACCGGCGGCTACAGCGACGACACCACGCCCACCCTCTCAGGCGAAGGGGCGACGCCCGGCGACGTCATCAAGGTCTACGACAACGGCAGCGCCATCGGCAGCACCACGGTCAAGGCCGACGGGAGCTGGAGCTTCACGCCGACCACGCCGCTGGCAGAAGGCACGCACCAGCTCACCGCCACGGCCATCGACCCGGTCGGCAACGAGAGTCCGCGTTCGGGCGCCTTCGTCGTGAATGTCGACACCACCGCGCCCGGCACGCCGGTCGCGGCAACCGGCTATGCCGACAACGTCGGTGCGATCCAGAATCCGGCCAGCAATGCCGCGACCACCGACGACACCACGCCTGGACTCAACATCGGCCCGGTATCCGCGGACCTCACACCCTCGCTGTATGTCGATGGCGTCAAGGTCGCCTCGACCTATGACCCGGTCGCAGGCACGCTGACACCGAACGTCCCGCTCGGCGATGGCGCGCACCAGATCGGCTACACGCTGACCGATGCCGCCGGCAACGAGAGCCAGCAGGCCCCTGCGCTGTCCGTCGCCGTCCGTACTGGCGCGCCAGGCGCGCCGTCCACTCCGGCAGGCTACGCCGACAACGTCGGCGCCATCCAGAACCCGGCCAGCACCGCGCCGACCACGGACGACGCCACGCCCGGCCTCAACATCGGTCCGGTGTCCAGCGGCTTGACGCCGTCTCTGTACGTGGACGACGCCAAGGTCGCTGCGACCTATGACCCCGTGAGCGGAACGCTGACACCGAACACCCCCCTGGCCGAAGGCGAGCACCGGATCAGCTACACACTGACCGACACGGCCGGCAACGAGAGCAGGCAGGCCCCGGCACTCGTGGTCACGGTCGACAGGACCGCGCCGACGGCACCGAAGGTTCCGGCGAGCTATGCCGACAACGTCGGCACGATCCAGAGCCCGGCAAGCACCGCCGCGACCACCGACGACGCGATGCCCGGCATCAACATCGGCACGGTGGCGTCCGGCTCGACACCGTCGCTGTATGTGGACGGAGCCAGGGTCGCCGCAATCCACGACGCCGCGAGCGGCACGCTGACACCGAGCGCGCCCCTGGCCGAAGGCTCGCACCGCCTCAGCTATACGCTGACCGATGCGGCCGGCAACGAGAGCCCCCAGTCGGGCGCCCTCGCGATCGACGTGGACACCACGGTGCCCGCGACACTGGACGCCTCGAAGATCCAGGTGCTGGACGACGTGGGCGCCGTGCAGGGCACCATCGCCTCGGGCGCGCAGACCGACGACAGCAAGCCCGAATACATCGGCAAGGCAGATCCGGCCCAGGTCGCCAGCGTCAACGTCTACGACAACGGCAAGCTCATCGGCAGCACGGCGGTCAACGCCGACGGCACATGGCGCTTCACGCCCGCGCTGCCCCTGACGACCGGCCCGCACAGCTT
>NZ_JBXASW010000130.1:0-2190 GCF_058809745.1 Variovorax sp. MPBD4-3 | reverse complement strand
GAAGCGAAGGGACGCAGACAGCAGGGTCGCCTTTCTTTTGCCTACGTTTCTTTGGCGAAGCAAAGAAAAGTAGGTCGGCCGCCGGGCCGAGACCCGGCCCCGGAAAACAACCAAACCCTCAACCTCAAAATTCCAAAGTCATAAGCTATCAACGAAGAGTTCGTTTGGGAATAACCCCCCGCCCCCTACATTGGCAGACATGACTGCCGTCCTTTCCAGCCGCGTGCCAGAAGCCGCCGCCCAGCACTTCGAAGTACGCCCCTTCGCCGCCCCCGTAGGCGCCGAAATCGTCGGCCTCGACATCTCGAAACCGATCAACGACACGGACTTCGCGCGCATTCACCGCGCACACCTCGACCACCATGTATTGGTGTTCCGCAACCAGCAGATCACCCCGCAGCAGCACATAGATTTCAGCCGCCGCTTCGGCCCGCTCGAAATCCACGTGCTCCATCAGTTCCAGCTGAAGAACCACCCGGAAATCCTGATCGTCTCCAACATCAAGGAGAACGGCGAGCCCATCGGCCTGGGCGACGCGGGGGTCTACTGGCATTCGGACATCTCGTACAAGCCCAAGCCCAGCCTCGGTTCGCTGCTGCATGCGCAGGAGCTGCCCAGCGAGGGCGGCGACACGCTGTTCGCCGACCAGCATCTGGCCTGGGAAGCGCTGAGCCCCGAGTTGCAGCGGCGCATCCTGCCGCTCAAGGCCGAGCACAGCTACCTCGCCAAGTACGAAGAGCTGCGCGCAAAGAACCCGTGGCGGCCCAAGCTCTCGCAAGAACAGATCGACCAGGTCGCGCCAGCCGTGCAGCCCGTGGTGCGCACGCACCCTGAAACCGGCCGCAAGGCGCTGTTCGTCAGCGAGCATTTCACGACGCGCATCGTCGGCCTGCCGCAGGACGAAAGCGACGCACTGCTGGCCGAGCTCTTCGCGCACAGCGTGGAGCCCGAGTTCGTGTACCGCCACCAGTGGGCGCCGCACGACCTCGTGTTCTGGGACAACCGCTCGCTGATGCATCTCGCAGCCGGCACGCCGGACCACCTGCGCCGCCGTCTCAACCGCACCACCATCGTCGGCGACACGCCTTTCTGATTCTTCCGGGACCACAGTCAATGAACCGCTTCACCCGCAAAGCCGCCGCGCTCGCCGCCGGCCTCAGTCTCCTGGCCGGCAGCCTGGCCGCGCATGCCGAGGGCCAGATCCGCATCGCCGAGCAGTTCGGCATCGTTTACCTGCTGCTCAACGTGGCGCAGGAGCAGAAGCTCATCGAGAAGCACGCCAAGGCGGCCGGTGTGGACGCCAAGGTCGAATGGGTCAAGCTCTCGGGCGGCTCGGCGGTGAACGACGCGCTGCTGTCCGGCAACATCGAGATCGCCGGTGCCGGCGTGGGGCCGCTGCTCACGCTGTGGGACCGCACCAAGGGCAAGCAGAACGTGAAGGGCGTGGCCTCGCTGGGCAATTTCCCGTACTACCTGGTGACCAACAATCCGAACGTGAAGTCGATCGCCGACTTCACCGACAAGGACCGCATCGCGCTGCCCGCGGTGGGCGTGTCGGTGCAGTCGCGCGTGCTGCAGTTCGCGTCGGCCAAGCTGTGGGGCGACAAGGAGTTCAACCGGCTCGACAAGATCAGCGTGGCGGTGCCGCATCCCGACGCGGCCGCGGCCATCATCAAGGGCGGCACCGAGATCACGGGCCACTTCGGCAATCCGCCGTTCCAGGAGCAGGAGCTGGCGGGCAATCCGAATGCGCGCATCGTGCTCAACTCGTACCAGGTGCTGGGCGGGCCGTCGTCGGCCACGGTGCTCTATGCGACCGAGAAATTCCGCAGCGAGAACCCGAAGACCTACAAGGCTTTCGTCGATGCGCTCGACGAGGCCGCGAAGTTCGTCACCGCCAATCCGGAGAAGGCGGCGGACATCTACCTGAAGGTGAGCAACGCCAAGCTCGACCGCGAGCTGCTGCTGAAGATCATCAAGAACCCCGAGGTGCAGTTCAAGACCACGCCGCAGAACACCTATCCGCTGGCGGAGTTCATGCACCGGGTGGGCGCGATCAGGAACAAGCCGGCTTCGGTGAAGGACTACTTCTTCGACGATGCGCAGAACGTTTCGGGGAACTGATGGGCACGGCGAAGGTGCGTTCGGGGTTTGACTCGTTCCCCCTCTGGGGGAAGGCAGGGATGGGGG
>NZ_JBXASW010000129.1:0-2204 GCF_058809745.1 Variovorax sp. MPBD4-3 | reverse complement strand
GCGAAATAAAGGAGGAGCCCGAAGGGCGGGGGACATTCGCGGAGCAAGGTACCCCGTCGGCGTGAGCGCGCCCCGAAAAGCAGCGGCCGCCAACCAAAGCAAACATCGTCAATACCCCAACTTGCGAGGCAACCACAAAGCCAGCTCCGGGAAGACGATGACCAGCACCATCACCACGAACATCGAGAACAGCATCCACCCCACCCATCGCACCGTCTCTTCCATGCGCACATTCGCGATGCGGCACGACACCATCAGGTTGACCGCGAGCGGCGGCGTGAACTGGCCCAGCGCCACCTTCAGCGTGAGGATCACGCCGAACCACACCGGGTCCCACTTGTAGTACTGCACGATCGGCAGCAGCAGCGGCACGAAGATCAGGAAAATCGACACGCCGTCCAGGAACATGCCGACAGTGATCAGCAGCAATATCAGCAGCGCCAGGATGCCGTACTCGCCCAGGCCCGAGTTGACGATGGCGCGCGTCACCGGGTCGATCACGCCCAGCGTCGACAGCGAATACGCGAAGATGCCCGCCAGCGACACCACCAGCAGAATCACCGCAGAGAGTTCGCCCGACTCGCGCAAGATCACGAACAGGTCGCGCACCTTGATGGTCCGGTGAATGCACATGCCCACGAACAGGCCGTAGAACACCGCCACCACCGCCGCTTCGGTCGGCGTGAACCAGCCGGCGCGCATGCCGCCCAGAATGAGCACCGGCGCCGCCAGCCCCCAGGTCGCTTCGCGAAAGCTCTTCCAGAACGGTGGGCGCGGCAGCGTCGATTCGAGCGCGCCCATCTTGTGCTTGCGGGCCAGCAGCACCGCCGGAATCATCAGCGCCAGGCCGGCCATCACGCCCGGGATCATGCCGGCCGCAAACAGCGCCGGCACCGAGGCGCCCGGCACCAGCACCGAATACACGATGAACGCGACCGAAGGCGGAATCAGGATGTCGGTGGCCGCCGCCGCGCCCACCACGCTGGCGGAAAACGCCGCCGGGTAGCCGGCGCGCGACATGGCCGCGATCATCACGGCGCCCACGGCCGCCGCGTTGGCCGGGCCGGAGCCGGAGATGCCGCCGAGGAACATCGCCACCGCAATGGCCACCAGCGGCAGCATGCCGGGGCCGCGGCCCACGATGGCAATGGCAAAGTTGACGAGGCGAAGCGCCACGCCCGAGCGGTCGAAGATGGAGCCGACCAGCACGAACATCGGAATGGCCAGCAGCGGATACTTGCCCAGGCCGGCATAGAAGTTCTGCGGCACGGCGAGCAGGCCGAACCACTGGGCGTCGCTGTTGGCCAGCGCGATGCAGGCGGCGCCCGCCAGGCCCAGTGCGGCGCCGATGGGCACGCCCACCAGCATCATCACGACGAAGGCGACAAAGAGCAGGGTAGCGATCACTTGGTGTCTTCTGACTTGTAGTTTTTCTTGCGGCCGCGACGGACCATGAGGCCGATGGCGCGCAGCGCGATGGCGAAGGACACGATAGGCAGCCAGATCGAATACCACCACGCGGGCAGGCCGATGCCCGGCGTCGTTTCTTCAAAGCGGTAGTCGTCCCACACCATGCGGATGCTGAGCGCGCCGATGAGGGTGAACAGAATGGCGATCATCAGCGCGCCAAACTGCGCTAGCCGCTTGCGCCGCGCCATCGAGCCGCTCTCGGAGAAGTACTCGATGCGAATATGCCGGTCGCGCGCCACGGCGGCCGAGCCGGCCACCAGCGCCAGCATGATCATGAGGAACACCGAGAACTCTTCGGTCCACGCGAAGGACGAATCGGTGAAGTAGCGCACCAGCACGTTGGCAAAGGTGATGAGCGCCAGGGCGCCCATGATGATGACGGTGAGCCAGTCTTCGATGGCCAATGGCACCTTGGTGGGTTCGTCGGCGGCTTCGATGTCGGGGGGGATGGGGCTGGCGGCGTCCAGCGTGGGGCCGGACTCGGGTGGAGTTGTCATCGCAGGAAGGTCAGTGAGGCCAAAAGCCATGTCACCGGGCGGACGCCGGGACGCGTTCCGTACACCTCGACAGGGAAACAGCCGTCGATGCTAGGTGGTCGATGACCACTCATGTATCGGGGGTTTCCTTAGCTGCCTTGCCTTTTCCAGGGCGTGTGCGCAGGCCACCGGGTACTCCCCTCCGCGAATGTCCCCCGCCCTTCGGGCTCCTCCTTTATTTCGCTGCGGGGAGCACCC
>NZ_JBXASW010000128.1:0-2405 GCF_058809745.1 Variovorax sp. MPBD4-3 | reverse complement strand
AGCCGGCCGCCACCCTCTTCGAACGGGTCGGCGATGAAGCGCTGCGCCGTCAGGCCCGCGCGGTTCAGGTAGCCGCGCGCAAGACCGGCACCCGACACATACAACTCGCCCGCGACACCGGGAGGGATCCGATGCAGATCAGAATCCAGCACATGCATGCTCAGGTCCGGAATGTTCACGCCGACCGGGCTGCGCGGCACCTCGAGATCGAGTGCCGTGA
Source organism: Variovorax sp. MPBD4-3 (assembly GCF_058809745.1). Classification (NCBI taxonomy): domain Bacteria; kingdom Pseudomonadati; phylum Pseudomonadota; class Betaproteobacteria; order Burkholderiales; family Comamonadaceae; genus Variovorax; species Variovorax sp. MPBD4-3. The sequence continues at coordinate 2,185 of NZ_JBXASW010000128.1, read as the reverse complement.
TGGGCCGGTAGGTCACGTGGACGGTGGTCTCGGTGATGCCGTACATGTTGATCAGCCTTGGCTGCGCATCGCCGAAGCATTCGATCCACGGCCTCAGGCTTTGCGGCTCCAGCGCTTCACCACCGAAGATCACGTGGCGCAACGACAGGCTGCCCTCCTCGTACAGCCCGCGCGCGGTCATCAACTGGCGGAAGGCGGACGGCGTCTGGTTCAGCACTGTGACGCGCCGCTCGCGCAGCAGCGCCAAAAAGTCGTCGGGTGAGCGGCTGATCCAGAAAGGCACCACCACGAGCTGGCCACCGTGGCACAGTGCACCGAAGATTTCCCAGACCGAGAAGTCGAAGGCATAGGAGTGGAACAAGGTCCACACATCGTCCGCGCCGAAATGGAACCAGTCCTGCGTCGCGCTCAGCAGCCGCACCACCTGTCGATGGCACAACTGGGCGCCCTTGGGCTTGCCGGTGGAACCCGAGGTGTAGATCACATAGGCCAGCTGGTCCGCATGCTGCGGCACGGCCGGATCGTGCGCCGGCCCGGACTGCAGATCGAGCGTGTCCAGCGCGAGCACGCGCACGTCGGGACCGCTGGGCGGCAGGTCAGACTGCACCTCGCTGTGCGTGAGCAGCAACGCGATGCCGCTGTCTTCCATCATGTGGGCCAGGCGATCGGACGGATAGGCCGGGTCCAGCGGCACATAGGCGGCACCAGCCTTCAGGATGGCCAGCAGCGCGACCACCATCTCGATGCCACGCTCCACCGCCAGGCCGACGCGATCCTCGGGCCGCACGCCGAGTGCGACGAGGCGATGCGCCAGGCGGTTCGCCTGCGCATTGAGCTCCGCGTAGCTGAGTCGGTGCTCCCCGTACACCAACGCCGTGGCCTGCGGCCGCGTGCGGGTCTGCTGCTCGAACAGACCGTGCAGCGAAGCGCTGGAAGCCATCGCCGACTGTGCCTGTTCGGCCCCCCAGGCCTGCACGGTGTTGCGTGACGCCACGTCCAGCAGCTCGAGCCCATCCAGGCATGTCGCCTTCGCCTCGACCAGCTGCAGCAGCAATTGCCGCATCCGATCCCCGATCGCCGAGGCGGTCTGCTCGTCGAAACTGTCGCGCATGAACCCGAACTGCAGCACCAGCGTGTCGGCCTGCCGCACAACCAGGGTCATCGGGTAGTTGCTTTCCTCGCTGTGCGCGATGTCACCAAAGCGCAGTCCGCCGGGTGAATTTGCCTTCAGCGCCTGGTCGACCGGATAGTTCTCGAACACGACGATGCTGTCGAACAAGCCCTGCCCGCCACCCTGCCCGGCCCAGCGCTGGATCTCGTGCAGCGGCGTGTGCTCGTGTTCGCGCGAGGCCAGGTTCTGTGCCTGCAGCATTCGCAGCCAGTCGCCCACGGGCCGGCCTGGCTCGATGCCGACGATCATCGGCAGGGTGTTGATGAACAGGCCCAGCACCTGGTCGGCGCCGCGCAGCTCGGTGGGGCGCCCCGCCACCGTGACGCCGAAGCTCACGGTGCGCTGTCCGGTGTGGCGGGCCAGCAGCAACGACCAGGCGGCCTGCACCAGCGTATTCACGGTCACGCGCTCGGCCCGCGCGAAGGCCAGCAGGCGCTGTGTTTCCGAGAGGTCCAGCGTGCGGATGCAGCGGCCGTGTCCCGGCCCCATTTGCGCCGGCTTGGGCAAGGCCTGGCTCAGGTGCGTGGGCACGTCGAGGCGCGCGAGCTGGCCGCGCCAGTAGGCCTCATGTACAGCGGCATCCTGCGCTTGCAGCCATGCAATGTAGTCGCGATAGCGGCCGGGCTGCGGCGGCAGGGCAGCGCCCGCATAGGCGCTCAATACCTCACCCATCAGCCGAGAAAGGCTCCAGCCGTCCAGCAGCAAGTGGTGGGCGGTCCAGACCAGGTGATGGCTGTCCTGCCCGGTGCGGATCGCCAGCAGTCGGGCCAGGGGCGGTTGCGCGAGGTCGAAACCGCGTGCGAGGTCTTCGCTCGCCCAGTCGTCCAGCGCCTGCCGCGGGTTCGCCTCGGCCCGCGCATCGCGCTCCAGCCAGGGCGTCTCCACCTGGCGGGCGACCCACTGCATCGGAGGCTGGGCCATGCTCAGGAAGCCTGTTCGCAGCACGTCATGGCGCTGCACCACCTGCTGCCAGGCGTGCCTGAAGCGCTCCACCTGCAGTCCCTGCACTTCGAT
>NZ_JBXASW010000127.1:0-2432 GCF_058809745.1 Variovorax sp. MPBD4-3 | reverse complement strand
ACCACCAGCCCGCTGAGCGGCGACGGCGTCAAGAACCTCAAGGCCATCGCCGTGGATGGCGCCGGCCAGGCGAGCCCTGCCACGGGTGCATATCCGATCGTGCTGGACACCACGCCGCCGGCAACACCGGCCACCGTCGTGGCCACGGACGACCAGGGCGCAGTCACCGGCCCCATCCCCGCTGGCGGCTCCACCGACGACGCCTCGCCCACCTTCAGCGGCAGCGGCGCCAGGGCCGGCGACGTCGTCAAGGTGTATGACGGCGCCGCCCTCATCGGCAGCGCCGCCGTCAATGCCGACGGCACCTGGAGCCTCACGCCCGAGAAGCCACTTGCCAAAGGCGCGCACAGCATCACGCACACGCTCACCGATGCCGCGGGCAACACCAGTGCTGCCAGCGCACCGCTGAGCTTCACGGTCGATACCTCCGGCGTCGTCGTCAGCATCACCCATGCGGTGGACGACCAGGGCAGCAAGCAGGGCAACCTCGCTCCGGGCGCCGTCACGGACGACACCACGCCCACGCTGGTGGGCACGGCAACGGCCGGCTCCATCATCACGATCAGGGAAGACTCGACCGCCCTGGGCTCCACCACGGCGGACACCAACGGCAACTGGAGCCTCGCGCTGCCGGTGCAGGCCGAAGGTGCGCACAAGTACACCGCCACCGCCGTGAACGCCGCCGGCACCAAGGGCGAAGCCACGCTGGCCCTGACCATCGACACCACCGCTCCCAACGTGCCCACCATCGCCAAGGCCACGGACGACGTCGGCTCGGTGCAAGGCCCGCTCGCGACCGGCGGTGCCAGCGACGACACCACGCCCACGCTCTCCGGCGCAGGAGCGACGCCCGGCGACGTCATCAAGGTCTACGACAACGGCAGCCCCATCGGCAGCACCACGGTGCAGGCCGACGGCAGCTGGAGCTTCACCCCCACCACGCCGCTGGCAGAAGGCACGCACCAGCTCACCACCACTTCCATCGACCCCGTGGGCAATGAAAGCAAGCCCTCGGGCTCGTTCGTCGTCAACGTCGACACCACCGCGCCAGGCACGCCGGTCGCGGCAACCGGCTATGCCGACAACGTCGGCGCAGTCCAGAACCCGGCCAGCACCGCCAGGATCACCGACGACACCACGCCGGGCATCAACATCGGCACGGTGGACGCAGACCTCAAACCCTCGCTGTATGTCGACGGCATCAAGGTCGCCTCGACCTATGACCCGGTCGCAGGCACGCTGACACCGAACGTCCCTCTCGGCGACGGCGCGCACCAGATCGGCTACACGCTGACCGACGCCGCCGGCAACGAGAGCAAGCCGGCGCCCGCACTCGCCGTTACCGTCAGCACGAACGCTCCGGCCGCTCCGGTTGCGGCAAGCGGCTATGCCGACAACGTCGGCGCCGTCCAGAGCGCGAACAGCACCGCGCCGACCACCGACGACACCACGCCCGGCATCAACATCGGCACCGTGACCAAAGACTTCACGCCCTCGCTGTATGTCGACGGCACCAAGGTCGCGTCGACCTACGACCCGGTCACCGGCACGCTCACGCCGACCACCGCCCTGCCCGAAGGTGCGCACCAGATCAGCTATACGTTGACCGATACCGCCGGCAACGAGAGCAAACCGGCACCGGCGCTGTCCCTGGCAGTCGACAAGAGCGCTCCGGCCATTCCGGCCATTGGCGCCGCGTCCGACAACATGGGCTCCGTGCAGGGCCCGCTCGCCAACGGAAGTTCCACCGACGACACCACGCCCACGCTCTCCGGCAACGGCGCAACGCCGGGCGACGTCATCAAGGTCTATGACAACGCCACCCCCATCGGCAGCACGACGGTGCAGCCGGACGGTAGCTGGAGCTTCACGCCGGCCACCCCGCTGACCGAAGGCACGCATCGACTCACCACCACGGCCGTCGACCCGGCCGGCAACGAGAGCGCGCCATCGGGTGCCTTCACGGTCAGCGTGGACACCACCGCGCCCGCGACGCTGGACGCCTCGAAGATCCAGGTGCTGGACGACGTGGGCGTCGTGCAGGGCCCCATCGCCTCGGGCGCTCAAACCGACGACAGCAAGCCTGAATACGTCGGCAAGGCAGACCCGGCCCAGGTCGCCAGCGTCAACGTCTACGACAACGGCAAGCTCATCGGCAGCACGGCGGTCAACGCCGATGGCACATGGCGCTTCACGCCGGCGCTGCCCCTGACGACCGGCCCGCACAGCCTCACCGCGCAAGCCGTGGATGCGGCGGGCAACGTCAGCGCCATCACGCCTGCATCGACCTTCACCCTGATGGGCGATGCGCCCGCGGCTCCCGCCATCACCGGCGTGAGCGACGACAAGGGCAGCGTCAGCGGCAGCATCGCGCAGAACGCGAGCACCGACGACAACACCCCCACGCTCAGCGGCACCGGCACCGTCGGCAC
>NZ_JBXASW010000126.1:0-2507 GCF_058809745.1 Variovorax sp. MPBD4-3 | reverse complement strand
CACCCCTGCCCTCCCCCGGAAGGGGAGGGAGAAAAACAGCCTATGCCGTTTCAGCGAAAAGCTCGCGGCCGATCAGCATGCGCCGGATCTCGCTCGTGCCCGCGCCGATCTCGTAGAGCTTCGCATCGCGCCACAGCCGCTCCACCGGGAACTCCTTCGTGTAGCCCACTCCGCCCAGCGCCTGGATCGCCTCGCCGGCCATCCAGGTCGCCTTCTCGGCCGAGTACAGGATGGCGCCGGCCGCGTCCTTGCGGAAGGTGCGCGCATGGTCGTTGCGGTCGCAGGCCTTGCCCACGGCGTACACATAGGCGCGCGTGGCCTGCCAGGTCGAATACATGTCCGCCAGCTTGCCCTGCATCAGCTGGAACTCACCGATGCTCTGGCCGAACTGCTTGCGGTCGTGGATGAAGGGCAGCACCGCGTCCATGCAGGCGGCCATGATGCCCAGCGGGCCGCCCGAGAGCACCGCGCGCTCGTAGTCGAGGCCGCTCATCAGCACCTTGGCGCCCATGCCTTCGCCGCCCAGCACGTTCTCTTCGGGCACTTCGCAGTTGTCGAAGAACAGCGGGAAGGTGTTGGAGCCGCGCATGCCGAGCTTGTCGAGCTTGTTGCCGGCGGAAAAGCCCTTGAAGCCTTTCTCGACGATGAAGGCCGTCATGCCGCGCGCGCCCATCTCGGGTTCGGTCTTGGCGTAGATGACCAGCGTGTCGGCGTCGCCGCCGTTGGTGATCCACATCTTGCCGCCGTTGAGCACGTAGTAGCCGTTCTTCTTCTCGGCCTTGAGCTTCATGCTCACCACGTCGGAGCCGGCATTGGGCTCGCTCATGGCCAGAGCGCCCACGTGTTCGCCGCTCACCAGCTTGGGCAGGTATTTCTTCTTCTGCGCATCGCTGCCGTTGCGGTGGATCTGGTTCACGCACAGGTTGGAGTGCGCGCCATAAGACAGGCCCACCGAGGCCGAGGCGCGCGAGACTTCTTCCATCGCCACGATGTGGGCCAGGTAGCCCAGCTCGGTGCCGCCGAACTCTTCCTTCACCGTCATGCCGTGCAGGCCGAGGTCGCCGAGCTTCTTCCAGAGGTCGTGCGGGAACAGGTTGTCGCGGTCGATGTCGGCGGCGCGCGGAGCGATCTCGTTGGCGGCGAAGTCCTGGATCGCGCTGCGCAGCGAGTCGATGGTCTCGCCCAGGTCGAAGTTCAGGCCGGGATCGTGCATGTGTCTTGTCTCCTCTGAAGGGGTCGGCGCGCAGTGCTACCCGCGCTGGATGGCGCTTGAAAGATCGCAGCTTACGCCTGGGCACGCCTCAATTGGCGCCACAATGGTTGCAAATTGCGCCACGACCGATCCGCAAAGCCATGTCGTCCCCGTCCTTCCTCAGACCCGCCCGCGCCGTCACGCCGATGGCCTTCGTGAGAGCCATCGTGCAGGGCTACGAGCGCTACGGCATGGACCCGGCCGAGGCCCTGAAGGCGGCACAGATCACGCCGCGCGAGCTGGTCCGGCCGGGCGCGCGGGTGACGGCCGCGCAGTTCGAGGCGCTGTCGGAACACGCCATGCAGGAGCTGGACGACGAGGCCCTGGGCTGGTTCTCGCGGCGCCTGCCCTGGGGCAGCTACGGCATGCTGTGCCGCGCCTCGCTCACCTCGCCCGACCTGGGCGTGGCCATCAAGCGCTGGTGCCGCCACCACCGCCTGCTGACCGAGGACATCGGCCTGGCGCTGGATGTGGCGGGCGGCGTGGCCACCCTGCGCATCACCGAGAACCGCCCGCTGGACGAGGCATTCCGCGAGTTCTGCCTGGTGACGAGCCTGCGCTTCATGCACGGCTACATGTGCTGGGCGATCGATTCGCGCATCTCGCTGCGCAGCGCGGGCTTTCCGTTCGCGCCGCCGCCGCACAGCGACGCCTATGCGCCGATGTTCACGCCGGAGGTGCGCTTCGACGCGCCGCAGGCGAGCATCAGCTTCGACGAGCGCTACCTCGCCCTGCCGCTGCAGCGCGACGAGCGCGCTTTGCGCGCCATGCTCAAGCGCGCACTGCCGCTGACCATCCTGCAGTACCGGCGCGACCGTCTGCTGGGGCAGCGCGTGCGCGAGCTGCTGCGATCACGCGCCAGCGAAGCGACCACGGCCGAGGCGCTGGCGGGGCTGCTGAAAGTGTCGGGCCGCACGCTGCACCGGCAGCTGCACGAGGAAGGCACGTCGCTGCAGACGCTGAAGAACGAGGTGCGGCATGAGCTGTCCGTGGAGCTGCTGCGGCGCACCACCCGGCCGATCAAGCAGGTGGCGCTGGCGGTGGGGTTCCGCAACGAGAAGAGCTTTTCACGCGCGTTCCTGCAGTGGACGGGGCATGCGCCGAGGGACTTTCGGCAGCTGGGGCTGTAGCGGGGGCGCGTTTGAGCGCCGTTGTTGCTTCGGGGCGTGTGCTCAGGGCATCGGGTACTCCCCTCCGCGAATGTCCCCCGGCCTGCGGCCTCCTCCTTTATTTCGCTGCGGGGAGCACCCGACGC
>NZ_JBXASW010000125.1:0-2563 GCF_058809745.1 Variovorax sp. MPBD4-3 | reverse complement strand
GGCTTCATGAGCGGGCCGTGAGGCGAGGCGACCGTCCCTGCACCTCCGTGGGCCCGCTCTCTAAACTCGGTGCCTCCATGACCCTGCCCGCCCCCCTGCACCCCGTTCACGAAGACGACCACCTTCTGGTGTTCGACAAGCCCGCCGGCCTGCTCTGCGTGCCCGGCCGCGGCGAGGACAAGCAGGACTGCCTGAGCGCGCGCGCCATTCGCCAATGGCCCGACGCGCTGATCGTGCACCGGCTCGACATGGGCACCAGCGGCCTGGTGGTGATGGCCCGCGGCATCGAGATGCAGCGCGCACTGAGCGCCGCCTTTGCCGAGCGCCGCGTGCACAAGCGCTACGAAGCCGTGGTCGACGGCGCGATGCCGCTGCGCGAGGAATGGTCGGTGATCGACGCCCCATTGATGGCCGACTGGCCGCGCCGGCCGCTGCAGAAGGTCGACCCGGCGGGCAAGCCGAGCGTCACGCGCTGGAAGGCGATTTCAGCCTGGCCCGGCGAACCGGCTGCTGCTGCCGCCACGCATGTGCTGCTGGAGCCGCTGACCGGCCGATCGCACCAGCTGCGCGTGCACCTGCTGTCGATCGGCCATCCGATATTGGGAGATGCGCTCTATGGCGATGCAGCCTTGCAGGCACGTGCGCCGCGCCTGCTGCTGCATGCGAGCGAACTGGGCTTCGTGCATCCGGTGACGCAGCAGGAGCTCCGCTTCAGTCGGCCGCCGGATTTCGTTGCCTCGCGTGGCTGAAGAAGAACTCAGCCGCCCTTGACGACCAGCACCGGCATGTTCGCGTCCTGCAGCACGCGCTGGGTGACGCTGCCGAGCAGCAGTTTCTCGATGCCGCTGCGGCCGTGCGACCCCATCACGATGAGGTCGGCCGCGATGGCTATGGCCGTGTCGACGATGCCTTCGTGCACCACGTGGCCGTCGATCACGCGCTGGTCGCTGTGCAGGCCTTCGGCCGCCAGCGCCGCCACGCCGCGCGCGAGTGCCGCGTTGGCGCTTGCCGTTGCGGCGGCGAGGTATTCGTTCTGGCCGAGCGCATAGTCCGCGCCCACGCCGATGAAGGGATAGTTGTCGATCACGTGTATCAACGTGATGCGGCTTCCGAAGGCCAGCGCGAGGCCGCTGGCCTTGCTGACGGCGAGCATGGAAGTTTCGGAGCCGTCGATCGGAACCAGGATGTGATTGAACATGGCGGGACCTCGCTTTCGTTCGCAGACAGACCCGGCTCACAAAGAGCCGGGGCTCGAATTTAACCGCTGTTCGGGTGGCCGGACTGTAGGACTCGTACCAGCGGCGGCGCAACGCGCTCTCGCACGCCGCGCCGCGCGGGCTCAGTCGCCCTGAAAACCCTTGGCCCGGCAGGTGATCACGAGCGTGTCGCGCCAGCCTTCGCCGCCCTCTTCGAGCGGCTGGATGGGCGTGGACTCGTGGATCACGCGCGCGTCGTCGAGCAGCAGCAGGGTCCACGGCTCGGTCATGGTGAAGCGTTCGCCGCGCCGGCCGTTGGCCTCGAACACCCGCGTCTCGCCGCCCTTGATGCCCTGGCGGCCGATGAGTGCGACAGCCACCAGGTCGACGCCGTCGCGGTGCGCGCCCTCGGGCGTCGGGCGGCCGATGCCGCCGGCGGTGTCGATGCGGAACTGGTGCGCTTCCACGAACCAGCGCTGCGGCGCGCCGCGCATGTCGCTGCTGGTCTTGCCCAGTTGCTGCAGCAGGCGCTGCCACACAGGCTGCGCCACGGTGGCGTCGAGCATCGGAGCGAACCAGCGCTGCATGCCGCCGTGCAGCGCGTTGTATTCGACCGGCTGCCAGTGCGCGCGATGCGGCACCCGCGCCAGCGTGGCGTGGTCGTCGGCCTCGACGGTGAAGCAGGCATGGCGCCGCGTGCGGTAGCGGCCACCGTCCTTCAGGTATTCGTCCGGCGGGAGTTCGTTCCAGTCGGCGTGCAGCGCCTCGAGCTGCGACAGAGGTGCGCCGAGCCATTCGCTGACGCCCTGGGGGCTCAGCACCGCATAGCCCTGGCCGCGCAGTGCGTCCGGCAGGTCGGCGGGGGCGATGAACGGAGGTGTGAAGGCAGCCGCGGTCACTGCGCGCTGACCTTCACGTCCTTCCAGAACGCGACGCGGTCGCGAACCTCTTCTGCTTCGGGCTTGGGGTCGGCGTAGTACCAGGCGGCGTCGGTGTTGAGCTCGCCGTTGACCAGCAGCGAGTAGTAGCTTGCGGTGCCCTTCCAGGGGCAGGTGGTCTTGTGGTTGCTGAAGGTGACGACGTCGCGGTTGAGCGAACTCATCGGGAAATAGTGGTTGCCTTCGACGAGCACGGTGTCGTCGCTTTCGGCGATGGTGACGCCGTTCCAGGTTGCTTTCATGTCTTGGTCTCCAAGGGGAGGGGTTGCGGGCGCTGGCCGTTGCGCTGCCGCACGGGGCGAGGGGTATTGTGCCGCTGCTGCGGCTTGAGCTTTCTTCGCTGGCTTTATCTACCCTGTTTGGGGCTTTGTTTCCCGGGGCCGGGTCTCGGCCCGGCGGCCGACCTACTTTTCTTTGCTTCGCCAAAGA
>NZ_JBXASW010000124.1:0-2714 GCF_058809745.1 Variovorax sp. MPBD4-3 | reverse complement strand
CCGTGTGAAAGTAGGTCATCGTCAGGCTCTTACAGCCCAGAAAACCCCAGTCAGAAATGACTGGGGTTTTTTGCTTTATGCGAGCGGTAGCCGCAAATTGGCCGTCATCCAAAATGGGTTTGCAATGCCCAAAGAACGCCGATAACCACTACGAATAGCACCGCGAACAGAATCCAAGCTTGTGTGAATGCTCGGGTCTCTGTAATTTCAACGGGAGTGACTGCGGCAGGCGGCGCAGGTGTAGCAGGCGTATGTGAAGTCATTACCGACTGTACTCCCTGTGGCCCCAGTACTGTTCAGCTTTGCATTCAGCGATGGTAAACAAGCAAGCTCAGCTCTTCGCCTTCTTCGAAGACTTCGATTTGCCGGCTTTATTGAGTTCGATGGCCTCTCGAACGAGCGACTTGAAGGCGGGCCCGGCAACTTCCTCTCCTTCATGGATGTCAATAGCGCGGCGAGTGTTCCCGTCTAGGCTCGCGTTGAAGAGTCGACCAGGGTCCTTCAGTGACGCACCCTTGGCAAACGTGAGCTTCACCGCGCTCTTGTAAGACTCGCCGGTGCAGATGATGCCGCCGCGCGACCAGACCGGCGTGCCCATCCACTTCCATTCTTCGATGACTTCAGGATCGGCTTCCTTGATGAGCTTGCGTATCCTGGCGAGCGTTTCGCCGCGCCAGTCGCCAAGTTCGGCGATTTTGTTTGAAATGAGTTCCGAGGCTGATGGGCTCGGGTCCGCGTCGTCCGATGACTTTTTCATGTCTTCCTCCTGGAGAGTTGCCTCGACGGTGATGCGAATGGTAGCCGCCGAAGGCGGCGCGGATCCGCGCAGACCTGCCTGGCCCCCAATCAAGATCGCTGCCTCCCCTGCCCATGGCTTCACGCCTGCGCGGCTATCAATGTCAATGCCGAGTCAACAAGGACGCGACGGGAGCGGCAAGTTCATGCGCTGAAGGAATGACATCAGGCGAGAAGATCGTTTGACCCGACTGCCCGCGCTGCCGAAAATTTTGGCTGCGCACTCGGCCGATGCGCTCCGGGAATGCCGGGCGCATCGCGACACTTCAAGATCACTCCCCAATGAACGACACCAGCTTTCTCTCCAGCGACGAGATCCGTTCGCTGTTCTCCCGCCGCATGTCCGAGATGTACCGCGCCGAGGTGCCGCTGTACGGTGATCTGCTCGACGTCGTCGCCGACGTCAACGCGGACAGCATGCGCGAGCCGACGCTCCTGGCACAGCTGCGCAGGAACGGCGAACTGGAGCGCATCGACGTCGAGCGCCACGGCGCCATCCGCTTGGGCAAGCCCGAAGAGCTGGCCAGGATGCGGCGCCTGTTCAAGGTCATGGGCATGGCGCCGGTCGGTTACTACGACCTGTCCGTCGCCGGCGTGCCGGTGCACTCGACCGCCTTCCGCCCGGTGACCGATGCGTCGCTGTCGAACAACCCGTTCCGGGTCTTCACTTCGCTGCTGCGGCTCGAGCTGATCGAAAACCCAGCGCTGCGCGCGGAAGTGCAGGAGATCCTCGCCCGCCGGAACATCTTCACGCCGCGCGTGCTGGCGCTCATCGAACAGGCCGAGACGGCCGGCGGCCTGACGGCGGCGCAGGCTGAAGAGTTCGTGGCGCAGGCCCTGGAGACCTTCCGCTGGCACAGCGAGGCCACGGTGAGCAAGGCCACTTACGACAAGCTGCTGGCGGCGCACCGCCTCATTGCCGACGTCGCCTGCTTCAAGGGCCCGCACATCAATCACCTCACGCCGCGCACCCTGAACATCGACGACGCGCAGATCGAGATGACGCGCCGCGGCATGGCCGCCAAGGACGTCATCGAAGGCCCGCCGCGCCGCAAGGTGCCGATCCTGCTGCGCCAGACCAGTTTTCGCGCGCTGCAGGAACGCGTGGCGTTCGTGGGGGAGAGCGAGGCCGAGGCGGGCACGCACACCGCACGGTTCGGCGAGATCGAGCAGCGCGGCGTGGCCCTGACCCGCAAGGGCCGTGCGCTCTACGACGCGCTGCTCTCCCGCGTGCGTGACGCGAATGGTGCCGGCAACGCGGGCGCCGACTACCAGGCCCGCCTGGATGCCGCGTTCAGCGACTTCCCGGACGACCTGAAGACGATGCGCGAAGCGGGCCTCGGCTTCTTCCGCTACGCGCTGACCGACAAGGGCCGCGCCGCGAACCAGGACGCACTTGCCGCGAAGTCGCTGCAGGCGCTCGTCGACGAAGGCTGGCTGGATGCCGAGCCCATTACGTACGAAGACTTCCTGCCCGTGAGCGCCGCCGGCATCTTCCAGTCCAACCTCGGCTCGGACGAGCAGAAGAGCTACGCGGCCAACAGTGCGCAGGCCGTGTTCGAGGCCGCCTTGGGCGCGAAGGTGCAAGACGAGATCGCGCTGTATGAAGAAGCTCAGGCGCGTTCGTTGAAAGCGGCTGTTCCTTTCCTGTCCGCAGCGTGACCGCACTGATCGACCAATTGCGCGCCATCGTCGGCGCCCAGCACGTGCTCAACGAAGGCGACCTCACCGCCTACGAACAGGACTGGCGCAAGCGCGCGCGAGGCAAGTCGCTGGCCGTGGTGCGCCCAGCCAACACGCAACAGGTGGCCGACGTGGTCAAGGCCTGTTCCGCCGCAGGCGCGGCCATCGTGCCGCAGGGCGGCAACACCGGCCTGGCGGTCGGCTCCATCCCCGACGACAGCGGCACCCAGGTGGTG
>NZ_JBXASW010000123.1:0-3492 GCF_058809745.1 Variovorax sp. MPBD4-3 | reverse complement strand
TCGGGCATCGAGCAGATCAACCAGGCCATCACGCAGATGGACCAGGTGACGCAGCAGAACGCCGCGCTGGTCGAAGAGGCTTCGGCCGCCGCTCAGTCGCTGCAGCAAGAGGCGGGCAGCCTGGTGCAGGCCGTCAGCATCTTCAAGCTGGAAGCGGGCCACCAGGCCGAGTCCGGCGCGCGCGCCCAGGCATTGCCGGCCGCGCAGAACGACAAATCATCGTTGCCCGCCGTGCCGCAGCTCGCTGTGGCGGGCGCTGGCGACTGGCGCGAGTTCTGAGAGGAACGCGCCCGACGCGACAACCCACGAATCGGCTCCAGAGCCACAAGGAAAAATCATTAAAACTTTCTACAACTTCAAGATAGCCACCAAGCTGCTTGTGTCTTTCATCGCCGTCCTCGCGTTGACGGTTTGCGTCGGTGTCATCGCGGTGATGCAGCTGGGCAAGGTCCATGACATGTCGACCGAGATGTCGACCACCTGGATGCCTGCCACGCGCTCGCTGCTCGAAATGAAGAACCTGGTGTCGCGCTACCGCACCCAGGAGATGCAACACATCCTTTCGGGTTCCTACGACGAGATGGCCGCGTACGAAAAGGCGATGGACGAGACGTGGGCCAACCTGCAGAAGAACCGCACCACGTACGAGAGCCTCATCACCGAGCCGGAAGAACGCGAGATCTACCCGGAACTCCAGAAGCTGCTGAACCAGTACGCGGTCGAGCACAACAAGATCGTCGCGATCTCCCACACGCAGGAGAACGAGCAGGCGAACGCGCTGATCCGCGGCAAGTCGCTGCAGTTGACCCGCGAGATCAACACGATGCTCGACAAGCTGACCGAGATCAACGTGGCCGGTGCGACCCGCGCCGGCCAGACCGCCGACGGCGTCTATTCGCAGGCGCGCCTCTGGGTGCTCGGCCTGCTGCTGGGCAGCGTGGCGCTGGGCCTGGTGCTCGCGCTGTGGATCGCACGCATCGTCTCGCGGCCCCTGTCGGAGGCGGTGAAGGTGGCGCAGTCGGTGGCTGCCGGTGACCTGACCAGCCGCATCGAGGCACGCACGACCGACGAGACCGGCCAGTTGCTCGAAGCGCTGAAGGGCATGAACGACAGCCTCTCGAAGATCGTCGGCGAAGTGCGCATGGGAACGGACACGATCGCCACGGCGTCCAGCCAGATCGCCTCGGGCAACCAGGACCTGTCTTCGCGTACCGAGGAACAGGCGAGCTCGCTGGAGCAGACGGCTGCTTCGATGGAGGAGCTGACTTCGACCGTGAAGCAGAACGCCGACAACGCGCGGCAAGCCAACCAGCTGGTTGTGTCGGCCTCGGAAGTCGCGGTGAAGGGCGGCAGCGTCGTGTCGCAAGTGGTCGACACCATGGGCTCGATCAATGCATCGTCCAAGAAGATCGTCGACATCATCGGCGTGATCGACGGCATCGCGTTCCAGACCAACATCCTGGCGCTCAATGCGGCTGTCGAAGCCGCCCGCGCAGGTGAACAAGGTCGAGGCTTCGCGGTCGTTGCTTCCGAAGTGCGCAGCCTCGCGCAGCGCTCTGCAGCGGCAGCCAAGGAAATCAAGACCCTCATCGGCGACTCCGTGGAGAAGGTCGAAGAGGGCAGCAAGCAGGTGGAAGAAGCCGGCCGCACCATGGACGAGATCGTCGGCAGCGTGAAGCGCGTGACGGACATCATGGGCGAGATCACCGCGGCGAGCCAGGAGCAGACCTCGGGCATCGAGCAGATCAACCAGGCCATCACGCAGATGGACCAGGTCACACAACAGAACGCTGCGCTGGTCGAAGAGGCCTCGGCCGCCGCCCAGTCGCTGCAGGAGCAGGCCGGCAGCCTCGTGCAGTCCGTCAGCATCTTCAAGCTCGATGCCAATGCCCTGGCCACGCGCACGAGCTTCACGCGCCTGACGCCGATCCCCAGGCCCGCCGCCGCGGCCAAGCCTGCACCGAAGGGTCCGGCCAAGGCGCTCCCCTCGCGCCGCGAGCCGGGTGGCCGCCCCGCACCGCAGCTGGCCATGGCCGGCGACGCCAAGGGCGACTGGACTGAATTTTGATCTTCGGGTGTTCAACCTTGCCGCATCCGTGCCGATAACGAACCCATGGCGCCGCATCCCGCGGCGGGTTTGCTCCAGTTCCGAGAAAGAAGAAGCCAAATGAATTTGAAGAATCTGAAAATCGGCACCCGCCTGGGCTTCGGCTTCGCGGTGGTTCTGCTGCTGATGGCGGCCATCGCGGCCACGGGCATGCTGCGCCTGGGCAAGGTGGGCAAGGCCACCGAAGATGTGATGCAGAACGCGCTGGTCAAGGAGCGCCTGGCCAGCCAATGGTCCAACCTGCTCGGACCGGCGATCGCGAACTCGTTCGCGATGGTCAAGGCGACCGATCCCAAGGCGGTCGCTTTCTTCGAGAAGGCACGGGTCGACAAATCGGTGCTGATCAATCCGGTGCAGAAGAAGCTCGAGGAACTGCTGACCTCCCCGGAAGAGAAGAAGCTGTATGCCGAGGCGGCCGCTGCGCGCGGGGTCGCTGTGGTGACCATTGCCCAGATCAACAAGCTGAAGACCGAGGGCAAAGACGAGGAGGCCATGCAGATGGCCGACAACCAATGGGCGCCTTCGCTCGTCGTCTACGAAGATATCGTCGCCAGGCTCGCGGCATACCAGCGCGACCGCATCGACGAGCTGGCCAAGGGCATCGAGGTCGACCACGCGAACGGCGAGATCACGCTGCTGACCCTGTCGGTCATCGGCCTGCTGCTGGGTGCGCTGCTGGCCTGGCGGCTGACGCTGGGCATCGTGCGGCCCCTGGGGCAGGCCCTGCAGGTGGCTGAGACCGTCGCGGCCGGCGACCTGAGCACGAACATCAAGGTGGAAAGCCGCGACGAGGCGGGCCAGCTGATGCAGGCGCTGAAGAACATGAACGAGAGCCTGGCGAAGGTGGTGGGCGAAGTGCGTACCGGCACGGAGACGATCGCGACGGCTTCGGGGCAGATCGCCTCGGGCAACCAGGACCTGTCGTCGCGCACGGAACAGCAGGCAAGCTCGCTGGAACAGACGGCTGCGTCCATGGAAGAGCTGACTTCGACGGTGAAGCAGAACGCGGACAACGCACGGCAGGCCAACCAGCTGGCTGTGTCTGCTTCGGAAGTCGCGGTGAAGGGCGGCAGCGTCGTGTCGCAGGTGGTGGACACCATGGGCTCGATCAATGCGTCGTCCAAGAAGATCGTCGACATCATCGGCGTGATCGACGGCATCGCCTTCCAGACCAACATCCTGGCGCTGAACGCGGCGGTGGAAGCCGCTCGCGCTGGCGAGCAGGGCCGTGGCTTCGCGGTAGTCGCCTCCGAAGTCCGCAGCCTCGCACAACGTTCTGCAGCGGCAGCCAAGGAAATCAAGACGCTGATCGGCGACTCGGTGGAGAAGGTCGAAGAGGGCAGCAAGCAGGTGGAAGAAGCCGGCCGCACCATGGACGAGATCGT
>NZ_JBXASW010000122.1:0-3787 GCF_058809745.1 Variovorax sp. MPBD4-3 | reverse complement strand
GGCTATCACCTGTTCCGGCCGGCCGGGCTGCAGCTTGCGCCCGGGGAGAAGCTGCCTCTCATGGTCATGCTGCACGGTTGCGGCCAGACGGGGCGTGACTTCGCGGCCAGCACGCGCATGAACGCGCTGGCCGTGCGCCAGCGCTTTCTCGTCCTCTACCCGGAGCAGGACCGGCTGGCCCATCCGCAAGGCTGCTGGAACTGGTACGAGCGCCGCTCCGGCAAGGCCGACGCCGAGGCCGCCACGCTGATGGCCGCGGTCGACCAGGCCTGCATGCTCTACCCGGTGGACCGCGACCGCGTGGCGCTGGCCGGCCTGTCGGCGGGCGCCAGCATGGCGGCGCTGTTAGCCACCCGCTACCCGAATCGTTTCCGCGCCGTCGTCATGCATTCGGGCGTCGCGCCCGGCGCCGCCAAGTCGTCGGCCACCGCGCTCGGCGCTATGCGCGGCCAGAACGTGCCGCCCATGCCGGTCACGGCCGTCGGCAAGGCGATGGGTGCCGCGGCCGTCTTCACCACCCTGCCGCCGATGCTGGTGCTGCACGGCGATGCCGACTCGGTGGTCGCGCCCAGCAACGCCGTCAGCAGCGCCGCCGTGTGGGCCACTGCCATCGGCGCGCAGCCGGGCCAGCCGCGCTACACGCAGCGCGGCAAGCGCCGGCCGATGCGGGTGACCGACTTCAAGCGCAAGGGCCGCACGCTCGTCACGCTGTGCGAGATCGCCGGGCTGGGTCATTCATGGAGCGGCGGCGCATCGAAGCTGCTGTTCAGCGACCCCGAAGGGCCGGACGCGACGCGCATGGCATGGGCTTTCGCCAGCGCGCAGTTCAGGCTTGCGGACAAGGCCTGAGCAGCCATGCGGAAGGCGGGCGGCGGCTCAACTCTTGTTGAGCTTGGGGCGAAAAGAGTGGTTGTAGGGCACTAGCCACCAGTGCCAGGTGCTGTACCCGCCTTGGCACGATCACGCATGAGCGTGAGTTGTTGGAGCAGATCTGTTCTGTCATAGCCTCGATACCAATTCACCTCTGTATCACGGCGCTTCTCGGCCGTATCGTGGTTGAAGTTGGCAGCGAAGTTCGCTCTCCCATCGACAGCAAATATGAATGGAAGGCCGCCAGAATAGTGCTTCCTCGCGCCAGTTGCTGCAAGCACCGCTTTCCCATTGGGTGCGTATTGCGCGTCAATGCGAACGACCACGAAATTGGCGGCAACAAAGTCGCGGAGTGTTTTTGCCTGGACACTTTCGACGCCCGATTCTTCCTCAAACATCTTTTGCGTATGCCGGACTTCTGGATCCTGAGGCATGCCATAGGTATAGCGAAAATCCCCATGCCCGCCATTGATATGTGCGTCGAAGACGTGACACCAGATACACCATTCGGCCCCATATTCCACGAGCAAGACCTTGCCCTCACTGTTGGCCTGAGCAAGGGCTGTCGTAAAGAGGGTTAGCTGATCGCCACACTCATCAAAGATGCGGGCCTTTCCATTGCGACATTGAAGGTCGATCGCTTTTGGAAAGCTTGTGTACGCCTTGGACAACGTCTCTGTACCCGACTGGCCGCACGCAACCTGAGACACCAGAAGAACTGCTGCCAGAATCCATTGCCTGCGCATCGGGTCTCTCCCCATCATGTTTTTCATTAATTCGCTTTTTCTCAAAAGTTGGGCTGTAGTGCCCCACACACGTGCGCTGAACGCGGTTTGGATTCTGCCCACCAGAGGCGCCAGCGCCTCGGACATCGGTCGAGCGAGCCCGAAGGTCTTGTGAACGATGCCGCATAACTCTTCATGGATTGGCGCTGCTCCATGTGGCCGGGAAGAAGGCTGCCGCGAGACCCACCGGCTTCGCCGCGTGCACCGGAGATGCTGGTGACTTACCCATTTTGGGCAATTCAGTACCCATCATGGGAATGATGCACACCCGTGCCACACTTGCCTTTCGCCAAAGAAACCTCGTGGACACCGACTTGCAACAGCTGACCCAGGCGCTGCGCGAATTCGCGAGCGAGCGCAACTGGGAAGAATTCCACTCCCCCAAGAACCTCGCCTCGGCCCTTTCCGTGGAGGCCGCCGAGTTGCTCGAGCACTTCCAGTGGCTCACCGAGGCCCAGAGTCGCGACCTACCGCCCGACAAGCGCGCCGAGATCGGCACGGAGATCGCCGACGTCCTGCTTTACCTGCTGCAGCTCGCGGACAAGCTCGGCATCGACGTGATCGAGGCGGCGCGCAGCAAGATGCTGGTCAACGCCCGGAAGTACCCGGCGCCGCCGATCCCGCCGCCGGCCTGAATACCTCCGTGTACGCCACCCGGCGTATTTCACCTTCCTGGTGCATTCCGCAGACTCCTCTCCACGCCAGCCAAGCGCTGTCGACAAGGTTCAACCAACCCCGGAGCAGGAGTCCACATGCAACGTCGTTTCACACTTAAGGCGCTTACCGCCGCCGTCGCGCTGGCCAGCATTTCTGCTGCGCCCGCATTCGCAGCCGACACCATCAAGGTCGGCGTGCTGCATTCGCTGTCGGGCACGATGGCCATTTCGGAAACCGTGCTGAAAGACACGGTGCTGATGGCCATCGACGACATCAACAAGAAGGGCGGCGTGCTGGGCAAGCAGCTCGAGCCCGTGGTGGTCGACCCGGCCTCCAACTGGCCCCTGTTCGCCGAGAAGACCAAGCAGCTGCTCGGCCAGGACAAGGTTTCGGTGATCTTCGGCTGCTGGACCTCGGTGTCGCGCAAGTCGGTGCTGCCGGTGGTCGAGGAAATGAACGGCCTGCTGTTCTACCCGGTGCAGTACGAGGGTGAGGAACTCTCGAAGAACGTGTTCTACACGGGCGCCGCGCCCAACCAGCAAGCCATTCCGGCCGTCGACTACCTGATGAGCAAGGAAGGCGGCGGCGCCAAGCGCTGGGTGCTGCTGGGCACCGACTACGTGTACCCCCGTACCACCAACAAGATCCTGCGCGCCTACCTCAAGAGCAAGGGCGTGAAGGAAACCGACATTGACGAGAAGTACACCCCCTTCGGCCACAGCGACTACCAGACCATCGTCGCCGACATCAAGAAGTTCTCGGCCGGCGGCAAGACGGCCGTGGTGTCGACCATCAACGGCGACTCCAACGTGCCCTTCTACAAGGAACTGGGCAACGCCGGCCTGAAGGCCAAGGACGTGCCGGTGGTCGCCTTCTCGGTGGGTGAGGAAGAGCTGCGCGGCGTGGACACCAAGCCGCTGGTCGGCCACCTGGCCGCCTGGAACTACTTCATGAGCCTGAAGAACCCGACCAACACGGCGTTCATCAAGGAGTGGAGCGAGTACGCCAAGGCCAAGAAGATCCCCGGCCACATGGACAAGCCGCTCACCAACGACCCGATGGAAGCCACCTGGATCGGCATCCACATGTGGAAGCAGGCTGTGGAGAAGGCCAAGTCGACCGACACCGACAAGGTGATCGCCGCCATGGCCGGCCAGACCTTCACGGCGCCCTCGGGCATCGTGTCGAAGATGGACGAGAAGAACCACCACCTGCACAAGAGCGTGTTCATCGGCGAGATCAAGGCCGACGGCCAGTTCAACGTGGTGTGGAAGACGCCGGGTCCCGTGAAGGCCAAGCCGTGGAGCCCGTACATCGAAGGCAACGACAAGAAGCCTGACTACCCCGCCGGCAAGTCGATGTAAGTGTGTTTCTCCCTCCCCCGCCGGGGGAGGGCAGGGATGGGGGCTGACGGCGGTCGATTCGCGCATTGCGCTTGCACGGGCGCCGCGTGGCCCCCCCCCCCCCCCCCCCCC
>NZ_JBXASW010000121.1:0-3998 GCF_058809745.1 Variovorax sp. MPBD4-3 | reverse complement strand
CCGTACAAATCCGCCCGCCTCCGCCACGCGCCGCCCCACCTTCCAGAAACATGCCAGCGCCAGAAACCGGACCCGACTCCCCCCTGTTCATCGTGCTCAATGCCGGCTCCGGCAGCGAGGACGCGGCCGAGGCCCGCCGGGTCATCGAGGAAGGCTGCGCGGCCGCCGGGCGCAAGCACCGCATCTTCCTGATCGACGGGCCCGGCCGGGTCCAGGCGCTCGCGCGCGAAGCCGTCGAGCGTGCCCGCGCCGTGGGCGGCGTGGTGGTGGCCGCGGGCGGCGACGGCACCATCAACGCGGTGGCGCAGGCCACGCTGGGCAGCGGCTGTGCCTTCGGCGTGCTGCCGCAGGGCACCTTCAACTACTTCAGCCGCACCCACGGCATTCCGCGCGACACGGCGCAGGCACTGCACATCCTGCTGACCGAGCAGCCCCGGCCGGTGCAGGTCGGGCTGGTGAACGACCGGGTGTTCCTGGTCAACGCCAGCATGGGCCTGTACGCCGAGTTGCTGGAAGAGCGCGAGACCTACAAGGCGCGCTACGGCCGCAGCCGCTGGATCGCCCTGGGCGCCGGGCTGCTGTCGGTGCTGCGCGGCCACCGGCACTGGAACCTGCGCATGGCCTGGCGCGGCAACGAGCGCGACATCCGCACGCCCACGCTGTTCGTGGGCAACAACCCGCTGCAGTTGCACCAGGTCGGCATTGCCGAGGCCGACGTGCCCGAGCAGGGCCAGCTGGCGGCCATCGTGCTCAAGCCCGTGGGGCCGCTGTCGATGCCCGGCCTGCTGGTGCGCGGCGCGCTCGGCCGGCTCGGCGACGCCGACGAGGTGCTGAGCTTTCCATTCGAGTCGCTCACGGTGAAGGCCCCCCGCTCGCCGGGCAAGGCGGGGGCACGCCGCGTGAAGGTGGCGACCGACGGCGAGATCGGCTGGGCCGACATGCCGCTGCTGTTTCGCGTGTCGCCCGAGCGGCTGTGGCTGGTGCGTCCGGCGCAGACGGCGCCGGAACTCGAAGCGGCGCGCGAATGAGCGTCCAATGAGCCCCCGATGAGTTGCCTGCTGCAGATCTCCGACCCCCACTTCGGCACCGAGCAGCCTGACGTGCTTCAGGCGCTGGAGCGGCTTTCGGCCGCGCTGTCGCCGGGGGTGGTGGTGTTCTCCGGCGACATCACGCAGCGCGCCACCGTGGCGCAGTTCGCGGCGGCGCGCGCCTTCGCCGACAGGCTTGGCGCACCGGTGCTGGCGGTTCCGGGCAACCACGACATTCCGCTTTACCAGCTGGCCGCGCGCGTCCTGTCGCCCTACGCGCGCTACAGCCAGGCTTTCGGCGACGACCTGGAGCCCGAGTTCGAGTCGCCAGAGTGGCTGGTGGTCTCGGTCAACACCACGCGCTGGTACCGGCACGAAGACGGCGCGGTCTCGCCCGCGCAGGTCGAGCGCGTGGCGCAGCGGCTGGCCTTGGCCGCGCCGTCGCAGGTGCGCGTGGTGGTGACGCACCAGCCGGTGATGGTCACGCGCACGCAGGACCTGGGCAACCGCCTGCATGGGCGCGAGCGGGCGGTGGCGCGGTGGACCGCGGCGGGGGCCGACCTCATCCTGGGCGGGCACATCCACCTGCCGTTCGTTCGTTCGCTGCACGACGCGTTCTCGGGCTGCGCGCGCACGGCTTGGGCGGTGCAGGCCGGCACGGCCGTGTCGTCGCGCGTGCGCGCCGGGTATCCGAACTCGGTGAACGTGGTGCGCGCGGACATCGCCGATGGCCGTCGCGCGTGCCGGGTGGAACGCTGGGACTACGTGGCGCGCGACAAAGCCTTCGGCTGCGCTGAAGTATTCGGGCTTTCTCTTGCCAGTGAAGCGGTGCGGCCTTAGGGTGCGCCGCATGTCGACGGAAGCCTCTCTTGCACCCCTCTCCCCTCTTTCCCCCCTTGTCGTCGCCGCCCAGCAGCTCGGCGCGCACGCGCTGCCCTGGTTCCTGTGCCTTCTAGCGCTGTCGGTGCTCGGTGCCGGCGCGGCCTGCCACGTGCTGCAGAAGCGCCACTTCAAGGCGCAGGACACCGAAGAGCCCAGCGAGCCGCGCATCGCGCTCGGCCTCGCCTCGGGCTTCGTGCTGATCCTGCTGGCGTCGAGCCTCTTCGCATGGATCGCCTCGAACATCTCCGACGGCCGCGTGCTCGGCCAGGCTGACCACGCGCTGACCGATGCCATCGCCACCCATTTGCCGTGGGCGGCGCTGGTGACGTTCAGCTGGATCACGCACCTGGGCGACGCGGCCTTCCTCGGCCCGGTGTGCCTGCTGGTGGCGGCCGTGCTGTGGTGGCATGCGCACCGCGGCCTGGCGCTGGGCTGGATGCTGGCGCTGGGGGGCATCGTGGTGCTGAACCCGGCGCTCAAGCACATCTTCGAGCGGGCCCGTCCATTGCACGAACACGGCCTGGCGCTGGAGACGAGCTACAGCTTTCCCAGCGGCCACAGCGCCGGCGCGATCGTGAGCTACGGGATGCTGCTGTACCTGGTGTTGCGCACGCTGCCTGCGCGCTGGCACGTGCCGGGTGCAATGGCCGCCGCCGGGGCCATCGTCACCATCGCCTGCAGCCGCATCTTCCTGCAGGTGCATTTCGCAAGCGATGTGGCGGCCGGCCTGCTGACCGGCTTCGCCTGGCTGCTCGTGTGCGTGGGCAGCCTGGAGTACGCGCGGCACCGCAAGAGCCGCACCGCGCGCTGAGCCCTGCGGGCTCAGTACTCCCAGAAGATCCGCTGCAGTTCCTTGGTGTCGCTGGTCTTGGTCAGGGCGACCATGGCCAGGATGCGCGCCTTCTGCGGGCGCAGGTCGTGCGCCACCACCCAGTCGTACTTGTCGTCGGGCTGCTCGGCGTTGCGGATGACGAAGCCGTCGGGCACGCGCGAGCTGCGGATCACGATCACGCCGTCGGCGCGCGCCTTCTGCAGGTTGGGCACGATGCGGTCGGCCACCGAGCCGTTGCCGGTGCCGCCGTGGATCAGCGCCTTGACGCCGCTCTTGGCAATGGCGTCGATGGCGATGGACGACACGCCCTCGTAGCCCATCGCGATTTCCACCGGCGGCAGCGCGCTGATGTTGTCGATGTTGAACTCCGAGTTCATGGTGTGGCGCTTGACCGGTGCGCGGAACCAGTAGTTGCGGCCCTCGACCACCATGCCCAGCGGACCCCACTGGCTGGAGAAGGCGCTGGTCTTGATGTTGACGTTCTTGCTCACGTCGCGGCCGCTGTCGATGTTGTCGTTCATCGTCACCAGCACGCCCTTGCCCATGGCGTCCTTGCTGCCCGCCACGCTCACGGCGTCGTACAGGTTGAGCGCGCCGTCGGCCGACAGCGCGGTGCCCGGGCGCATCGAGCCGACCACCACGATCGGCTTGCTGGTGTGCACGGTGAGCGTCAGGAAGTAGGCGGTTTCCTCGAGCGTGTCGGTGCCGTGCGTGATGACGATGCCGTCCACGTCGCTCTGCTTCGACAGCGCCGACACGCGCTTGGCCAACGTCAGCAGGTTGTCGTTGGTGAGGCTTTCCGATGCGACCTGGAACACCTGTTCACCGCGTACGTTGGCCACCTTGGAGAGTTCCGGCAGGCCTGCGATGAGCTTTTCGACACCGACCTTGGCGGCGGCGTAGGTGGCGCTGTTGACGGCCGATGCGCCCGCGCCCGCGATGGTGCCGCCGGTCGCCAGGATCACCACATTGGGGAGCGCCTGCTGTGCCTGCGCGAGCGCACTGGCGGCCAGCAATGCCGCGCCGGCCGCGAAGGCCCTGAAACGGGGGGAAAGATACATGGAGAGCTCCTTGGTTGAAATGAATTATTCGAGGCGGCGAGGAAGATACATGAACCATGCCGGCATGCCTTGCGCGCTCATGCCGGCATGGCATGCGTCCATGCGCGAAGGATTACCATCGACCGCGCGCACTGCTGCCACCCTTGCCATGAACGCCGAATCCGCCGCCCTCCCCGCCCCGACCGCCGTGACTCC
>NZ_JBXASW010000120.1:0-4073 GCF_058809745.1 Variovorax sp. MPBD4-3 | reverse complement strand
CTTTGATGCTGCGCGGCGTTGGAGGCCGCGTGCCCCCACCCCGGCCCTCCCCCGGGAGGGGAGGGAGAAACGCGGGGTCATGCGGCCCCCTTCGGCGACAGGCGCTGCACCAGGCCGATCAGGCCCTTGGGCAGCAGCGCCACGAACACGATGATCGTCAGCCCCAGCGTCAGCTGCCAGTGGTCGGCCAGCGGACCCATCACGGCATGCGTCGAGAAAATTTCCTTGAGCAGCGTGAACGCGATGGCGCCGATCACCGCGCCGCGCAGATGGCCGAGGCCGCCGAGAATCACCATCAGCAGCACCTCGCCCGAGTTGTGCCATGCCATCAGCTCGGGGTTGACCACGCCGTCGCGCGAGGCCAGCAGGAAGCCCGCGAGCCCTGCCAGCGCACCCGCCAGCACGAAGGCCGCGAGCTTGTAGCCGTACACCGAGAATCCTGCGGCACGCATGCGCTGCTCGTTCACGCGGATGCCCGCCAGCGCCGCACCGAAGCGCGAGCGGCGAATCAGGGCCAGCAGCCCGTAGGTGAACACCAGCGACGCCAGCACCACGTAGAAAAGCACGGTACGGTTCTCCATGTCGAGCGCGCCGATGGCGGGCCGCACGTACATGTAGATGCCGTCGCTGCCGCCGCCGACCTTGGTGTCGTGGAACACGAAGAAGGCCATCTGCGCGAAGGCCAGCGTCACCATGATGAAGTACACCCCGCGCGTGCGCAGGCTCAGCGCGCCGACGAACAGCGCATACAGCGCCGCCGCGCCCATGGCCAGCGGCAGCAGCAGCGCGAAGTTGCCGCCTTCGCTGCCCGACGCCAGCACGGTGACGTAGGCGCCGATGCCGTAGAACGCCGCATGGCCCAGGCTCACCAGGCCGGTCATGCCGACCAGCAGTTCCAGGCTGAGCGCGAAGATCGACAGGATCATGATCTTCACGACGAAGTCCGATGCGTAGTTACCCATGAAAGGACCGGCGATGCCGATGGCGATCGCGCAGGCCACGGGCAGGAGGAAGGCGCCGCGCTTCATGGCCGCCTCCCCATCAGCCCCTCGGGCTTCCAGATCAGCACGATCGCCATCAGCAGGTAGATGCCGATGCCGCTCAGGTCCGCGAAGAACACCTTGCCGAAGGTGTCGACGAAGCCCACCAGCAGCGAGGCCACCAGCGCGCCGGTGATGGAGCCGATGCCGCCGATCACCACCAGCACGAAGCAGATGATGAGCACGCTCGCGCCCATGTTCGGATACACCGAGGACATGGGCGCGGCGATCATGCCGGCCAGCGCCGCCAGCGCCACGCCGGCCGCGAACACGATGCGGTACAGGCGCTTCACGTCGATGCCCAGGCCGCGCACCATGTCGCGGTTGCTCGCGCCAGCGCGGATCATCATGCCCAGCCGCGTGCGGTTGACCACGAAATACAGCCCCACGGCCAGCACGATGCAGGCGGCCGATGCGAACAGGCGATACCACGGATAGCTCATGACGCTGCCCAGCGCGAAGCTGCCGTCGAGCCATGCGGGCACCTTCACGCCATGCACGTCGTTGCCCACGAAGATGGAGCGCAGCTCCTCGAACACCAGGATGAGCCCGTAGGTCATCAGCACCTGCTGCAGGTGGTCGCGCTGGTAGAGGTAGCTGAAGAAGGCCCACTCCAGCAGATAGCCGAACACGGCCGCCAGCACCACGCCGGCCACCAGCATCAGCAGGAACTGGTCACCGAACACCGGCGCGAGCGAGAACGCCATGTACGCGCCGATCATGTAGAAGCTGCCGTGGGCGAGGTTGATGACGCCCATGATCCCGAAGATCAGCGTCAGCCCCGAGGCCACGAGGAAGAGGAGGAGTCCGTACTGAACCGAGTTCAGACACTGGACCAGGAAGGTGCCGAAATCCACGTTGGAGGTTCTCTCAGGGCGGAATCGTTGAGGAAGGATGCAGTGCGCGAGACACCGCGGAACCGGCTTTGCCGGGCCGCAGGTGTCGCCCCCTGCAAGGGGGAGGGCGCAGCGACACGAAGTGCGCGAAGCCTGGGGGTGTGCCTATTCACATCCTGCAGCCGCGGGCCGGATCTGCGAGACCCTTGATGGCCGTGCTCACCAGCTTGTTCTCCTTGCCGTCCACCTTGCGCAGGTAGATGTCCTGCACCGGGTTGTGCGACTTGCTCACGGTGAACGCGCCGCGCGGGCTGTCGATCTTCGCTTTCTCCACCGCGGCGGCGAACTCGGCCTTCTTCGAGATGTCGCCCTTGGTGGCGTTCAGGCCCACGCCCAGCATCTGCGCGGCGTCGTAGCCTTGCACCGCATACACGTCGGGCTGCAGCTTGAACGACTTGGCGTAGGCGGTGCGGAAAGCGTTGTCGCGCGGGGTGTTCAGGCCGTCGGCGTAGTGCAGCGTGGTCAGCATGCCTTGCGCCGAGTCGCCCTGCGCGTCGAGCGTGCCGTCGGTCAGGAAGCCGGGGCCGTACAGCGGAATGGTCTTGTTCAGGCCAGCGGCCTGGTAGTCCTTGACGAACTTCACCGCGCCGCCGCCCGCGAAGAAGGCGTACACCGCGTCGGGCTTGGCCGCCGCGATCTCGGTCAGCAGCGCCTGGAACTCGACGTTGGGGAAGGGCAGCGTGAGCTGCTTGTCGACCTTGCCGCCGTTCTTCTCGAAGCCTTCCTTGAAGCCGTTGACCGACTCGTCGCCGGCCGCGTACTTCCAGGTGATGGTCATCGCCTTCTTCTTGCCCTGCTGCTTGGCCGCCACTTCGCCCATGGCGTAGGCCGGCTGCCAGTTGCTGAACGAGCTGCGGAAGATGTTGGGCGCGCACATCGGGCCGGTCACCGCGTCGGCGCCGGCGTTGGGCACGATCAGCACGGTGCCGCTTTCCTTCGCGGCCTTGGCCATGGCCATGGCCACGCCGGAGTGCACGGTGCCGACGATCACGTCGACGTTGTCGCGCTTGATGAGCTTGTTGACGTTGTCGGTGGCCTTGGCGGGGTCGGACTCGTCGTCGACCTTGAAGTACTCGATCTCGCGGCCCGCGAGCTTGCCGCCTTGCTCGTCCACGTACAGCTTGAAGCCGTTCTCGATGGCCACGCCCAGCGCGGTGTAGGTGCCGCTGTACGGCAGCATCAGACCGACCTTGAGCTTGCCCGTGCCCTGGGCGCCGGCGGTGCCGCAGAGGGCGGCGGCGAAAGCGAGGGCCGTCAGCGCGAGGCGTGCGGTGCGAATGGTGGTCATGGTGTTTGTCTCCTGTTTTTGGTGATGAAAGAAGCGGTGGCGACGATGACACGATCCGGCTGATCGCGATGCGGGGAATGCCCGCATTCAGGGATTTCGAGCAGCTCGCAACTACCACCGGCGCGCGCCGCGATGCCGCGGATCTGCGCCAGCGTGCCGTATTCGTCGTCGATGCCCTGCACGGCGAGCACGGGGCAGCGGATGGCGCCGAGCTCGGCCTCGATGTTCCAGTCGCGGAATGGCGGATGCAGCCAGATGCGGTTCCAGCCCCAGAAGGCCGAGTCGGCGCTGTCGTGGTAGCGGCCGAGCTTCTTCGGCAGGTCGGTTTCCAGGTAGGCGGTGCGCGCGATCTCGATGTTCGCGATGGTCTTGTCTTCCACGAAGATGTGCGGCGCGAGCACCACCAGGCCCTCGACCTTGTCGGGAAAACGCGAGGCGTACAGCAGCGATATCGAACCGCCGTCGCTGTGGCCGAAGAGCCAGGGCTTTTCGCCATCGAGCTTCAGCGCGGCGAAGAGCGCGGGCAGCACTTCGTGCGCCTGGCGGTGCATGAAGTCGACGTCCCAGGTCTCGTCGTCGGCGCGCGGGGTCGAGCGGCCATAGCCGGGGCGCGAGAACACCAGGCCTCGCGCGTTGGCGGCTTCGCAGACTTGCGCGGGGAAGTCCTTCCACATGGCGACGGAGCCGAGGCCTTCGTGGAGGAAGACGATGAGCGGGGCGTCGGTTTTTTCGGGGGCGATCCAGGCGCACTCGATCTGCACGGTGCGGTCGCGCCAGGTGATGGTGGCGAAGGGGGGGGTGCTCATGGCTGTTGCTCCTTCCCCCTTTGGGGGAAGGCAGGGATGGGGG
>NZ_JBXASW010000119.1:0-4127 GCF_058809745.1 Variovorax sp. MPBD4-3 | reverse complement strand
GCCCCGTTTCGTTCCCACCCTCACCACGGTGCTCGAGATCCCGGCGGAGCCCGCGAGGCCAGAGCCGCCGGAGGCCGCGCCGGCAACGCAGCCCGACCCGGAAAGCACCATGGCGTTGCCGCCGGCCGCGCAGTTCTCGCAGGCCGAAATCGTCAGCCTCGAAGAGCAACTTCTGCATCGTGTGCTGCAGCGTGTCGACCTCTCTTTGGAAGAGCGTTTGAGCGACACCGTGTCAGCTGCCGTTCAGCATCAACTCGACGCAATGGTGCCGCGTTTGCGCAATGAAATCGAAGCCGTTCTGCGTGCGCTGGTGATCGAGGCAATGGCCGCCGAACTCAGCGAAAACACAGGGTCTACGCCAGCTTCCGGCGCATAAATCCTCGGCTAAACTGCGCCGCAGGTCGGAAGGGCGTGAGGGTGCCGCTGGTCCGCGGCGCGAAACTTGCGAGGTCTAGCCGCCCGGATCACACGACCGGTTTTTTATTCTTTTCATCCAAGTTCTGGAGGTTCTCATGCAATTGAAATGGACTGCGGTCGCACTGGCTGCAATCACGCTTGTGGCTTGCGGCAAGAAAGAAGAAGCCGCTGCTCCCGCTGCAGCGCCCGCGCCAACGGCTGCTGCTCCGGCCGCCGCGCCTGCACCAGCACCTGCCGGGGACACGCTGGTCGTCAAGATCGGCCACGTTGCACCTACCAGCGGTCCCATCGCCCACCTGGGCAAGGACAACGAAATGGGCGCCAAGATGGCCATCGAAGACCTGAACGCCAAGGGCGTGAAGATCGGCGACAAGACCGCCAAGTTCGAACTGGTCGCCGAAGACGATGCTGGCGATCCGAAGCAAGGCACCGCAGTGGCTCAGAAGCTCGTCGACGAAAAGGTCAACGGCGTGGTCGGCCACCTGAACTCGGGCACCACCATTCCCGCTTCCAAGCTGTACAGCGACGCCGGCATTCCGCAGATCTCGCCTTCGGCCACGAACCCCAAGTACACGCGTCAAGGCTTCAAGACCACGTTCCGCGTGGTGGCTGACGACACGCAACTCGGCGGCACGCTGGGCAAGTACGCGGTCGACACGCTCAAGGGCAAGAACATCGCCGTGATCGACGACCGCACCGCCTACGGCCAGGGCGTTGCAGAAGAGTTCGAGAAGTCGGCCAAGGCTGCCGGCGCCACCATCGTGGGCCACGAATTCACCACCGACAAGTCGACCGATTTCAACGCCATCCTGACCAAGCTGAAGTCCGCCAAGCCCGACGTTCTGTTCTTCGGCGGCATGGACGCCGTCGGCGGCCCGATGCTCAAGCAGGTCAAGCAGCTCGGCCTGAACGTCAAGTTCATGGGCGGCGACGGCCTGTGCACCGGCGAACTGCCGAAGCTGGCTGGCGATGCCATCGGCGAAGACATGGTGGTGTGCGCTGAAGCAGGCGGCGTGGACGGCGACTTCAAGCAACCGCTGGAAGACTTCAAGGCCAAGTTCAAGACCAAGAACGGCGTGGAAGTGCAGATCTATGCACCGTACGTGTACGACGCGGTCAACGTGCTGGCCGAAGCCATGGTCAAGGCCGGTTCGTCCGACCCCGAAAAGTACCTGCCGGAAGTCGGCAAGGTGCAATACAAGGGCGTGACCGGCCCGATCGCCTTCGACGAAAAGGGCGACATCAAGAACGGCGCGCTGACGCTGTACACCTACAAGGGTGGTGTGCGCACGCAGATCGCCGTGGTGCGCTGAGTCGCGCGGCTGCCGCAAAAGAAAAAGGGCCTTCGGGCCCTTTTTTCATGTCCGCGTGAAGGCGGAGGTCAGAGCGGCGCGAGACCCGACGGCCGGTCGGCGTTGCAGTACTCGATGAAGGCATCGAGGTCGCGCGACTTGTCGAACACGGCATCGGCGCCCAGTGCGCCGCAGCGCGCCCGGATGTCAGCGGTGACGTAGTTGCTCAGCACCACGACCCGCTGGCCGGGCTTGCGCGTCTTGCAGCCCGCCAGCACGCCGAGGCCGGAGCCTTCCTTGAGGAACAGGTCGACGATGAGCAGTTGCCAGTCGTCAGGATGCGCCGCGATCCATGCCAGTGCGTCCGACTCGGTTTCGGCGAAGCCGACCACGCGGCCATTGACCAGGTCCTCCAGTGCCGGGACCAGGTTGTCCCTGATGGTCTTGTTGTCCTCGACGAGGAACGTGATGAGGGCCATGCCGTGGTTTCGCTTTGAGAACCAATAGCGTAGCTTGCCTGATGCCGGCGCAGCGTAGGAGAAGGGAGACGGACGAAGAGAGCGGCGCGCGATGCGACGTTCAGTCCGCTTGTCCCGAACGGAGTTTGGCCTTGAGCTTTTCGGCCAGCGCCTGGCTCTCGTCGCGCTCGGCAGTCGCTTCGAGGCGCTTCTCGATTTCTTCGCTCAGGGCCGCGTTGACCTCGGCCAGTTTCTCGGCGGACCTGGCCAGTTTCTCCTCGAGCTGGTTCGTGTGTTCGATGGCCTGTGCCACTTCGCCGACCTGAACTTCTTCAGGCAGTTCCTGTTCGAGCACCGTGTTCACCACGGCGAGGTTGTCCGAGGCCCGCTGCACGTCTGCGGCCACCTGTTCGCTCTTTTTCAGGGTGCTGTCCAGCGATGTCGTGCCACGCGGCGAGGGTTGCGGTTGTCCAGCCATCGAGGCTCCTTTGCGGGCTTGAAAGTAAAACCTTTGGATCGTACGCCAGACGAAAGTGCCTGGGGTGCCGAAGCCAGTTGTTGTAAAGCAACGCTCTTGGCGGTCATGCGGACGACAAAAAAGCCCGAGTGCTTGTGGCGACTCGGGCTTTTCCTGATCAGCAATGTTCGCGAACGGTTACGAACAAACAATCTCTGGCGGAGCAGGCGGGATTCGAACCCGCGGAGGGCTATTAACCCTCACACGCTTTCCAGGCGTGCGACTTAAACCGCTCATCCACCGCTCCTGAGCCCACGATTGTAGCAGTGTGTTCAGGCCGGATTCGAAGGTTTGCCTGCCTGGACCATGCGCATTGCCGAAGCGACGAGCGCGGCGGTCTCCGACATGTTGCTCGGCACGATCAGCGTGGTCTTGGAGTCGGCCGCCACCTTGCCGTAGGCGTCGACCGCGCGCTCGGCCACCTTGAGCTGAACCGCCTGTTCGCCGCCCGGCTGCCGGATGGCCGCCGCCACGCGCTCGATGGCGTCCGCCGTGGCCGTGGCCACCGCCGTGATGGCGGCCGCCTCGCCCTGCGCGTTGTTGATCTGCGCCTGCTTTTCGCCTTCCGAGCGGGCGATGAAGGCCTCGCGCTCGCCAGTGGCGATGTTGATCTGCTCCTGGCGGCGGCCTTCGGAAGCCGCGATCAGCGCACGCTTGCCGCGCTCGGCGGTGATCTGCGCCTGCATGGCCAGCAAGATTTCCTTCGGCGGCGTCAGGTCCTTGATTTCGTAGCGCAGCACCTTCACGCCCCAGTTGAGTGCGGCTTCGTCGATGGCGGCCACGACCTGGGCGTTGATGACGTCGCGTTCCTCGAAGGTCTTGTCGAGCTCGAGCTTGCCGATCACGCTGCGCAGCGACGTTTGCGCGAGTTGCGTCACCGCCACGATGTAGTTCGACGAACCGTAGCTCGCGCGCATAGGGTCGGTCACCTGGAAGTACAGGATGCCGTCGACCTGCAGCTGCGTGTTGTCGCGCGTGATGCAGATCTGGCTCGGCACGTCGAGCGGGATTTCCTTCAGGCTGTGCTTGTAGGCCACGCGGTCGATGAAGGGAATCAGGAAGTTGGGGCCGGGCGTCATGGTGCCGTGGTACTTGCCCAGGCGCTCGCGCACCCAGGCGTTCTGCTGCGGCACGAACTTGACAGACTGACTGATGAAGATGATCGCGATGACCAGGATGATGAGAGGGACCGAAAATTCCATGGTGCGCTTCCTTTTCTGAGTTCTACGGACGTACTGACTAAACCTTGTCGACAACCAGACGGCTGCCGATCACCTCGACCACCCGGTGCTCGCCGGTCGAAGGCGCGCGGCCTGCGCGGGGCACCACCGTCCACTGCGCGCCCCTGTAGCGCACGGTGGCCGTGCCGTCGGCGTTCCACGCCTCCACGTGCACGATCTCGCCGATGTCGAGGTTCAGGTCCGGGTTGGCGCCGCTGGGCGG
>NZ_JBXASW010000118.1:0-4263 GCF_058809745.1 Variovorax sp. MPBD4-3 | reverse complement strand
CCCCGCAGCGAAATAAAGGAGGAGGGGCGAAGCCCCGGGGGACATTCGCGGAGGGGAGTACCCGGTGGCCTGTGCACACACCCCAGAAAATCCTCGGCTAAAAATGCAGGTCCAGCATGAACCAAGGACCCCATACATGTCTTCCGAAGCACAGAAAAAAGTAGCCATAGTCACCGCCGGTGGCAGCGGCATGGGCGCCGCCGCTGCACGCAAGCTCGCGGCCGATGGCTTTCGTGTCGCCATCCTTTCGTCGTCTGGCAAGGGCGAGGCGCTGGCCGCGGAACTGGGCGGCATCGGCGTGACGGGCTCCAACCAGTCGAACGACGATATCAAGCGCCTGGTGGACAAGGTGACCGACCAGTGGGGCCGCGTCGACGTGCTGGTCAACAGCGCGGGCCACGGTCCTCGTGCGCCCATCCTCGAGATCACCGACGAAGACTGGCACCGCGGCATGGACGTCTACCTGCTGAGCGCGGTGCGGCCCAGCCGGCTCGTCGCGCCGCTGATGGTGGCGCAGGGCGGCGGCAGCATCATCAACATCTCCACCTTCGCCGCCTTCGAGCCCGACCCGGTGTTCCCCACCTCCGGCGTGTTCCGCGCCGGGCTCGCGGCCTTCACCAAACTGTTTGCCGACAAGTACGCCGCCCAGAACGTGCGCATGAACAACGTGCTGCCGGGCTTCATCGACAGCCTGCCCGAGAAGGCCGAGTTCCGTTCGCGCATTCCGATGGGCCGCTACGGCAAGAGCAGCGAGATCGCGGCGGTCATCGGCTTCCTGGCGTCGGAAGGCGGCGGCTACATCACTGGGCAGAACCTGCGGGTGGACGGCGGCATCACGCGCTCGGTGTAAGTGAGCAAGTCGTAGAGGGCAGTCCTTCGGGCTGCCTACAATTGCGGCCCATGTGTCCGAGGATGCCCCGCTTCCCCATCCGCCGCCGGCAGTCAGGCTGCTCGCGGCCCACGCCTCCTTGATGAAGGCTGCGCAGTGATGCGCGGCGGCCTGCTCCGGCCGCCGCCACACCCAGGGGAGCCGCGAGCAAGCCGGCTTCCTTTTTCGCTTCCTGCCATGCATGTCCCGCATCGCCTCGTCGGCCGATGCGGGCAGCCTTCTAGTTCTTCTTCTCATGTCTTCTTCCCCGCACAGCCGCCTGCGCGCCGAGTGGTGCCCGAGCATTCCCCGTGAGCTGATGGCCGGCGCCGTCGCCACCTTCGCGCTCATTCCGGAAGTCATCGCTTTCTCTTTCGTGGCCGGCGTCGATCCGGCCGTGGGGCTGTTCGCTTCCTTCGTCATCGGCATCGTCATCGCCTTCACGGGCGGGCGGCCGGCCATGGTGTCGGCCGCGGCCGGTTCGGTGGCGCTGGTGGCTGCGCCGCTGGTGCATGCGCATGGCCTGCCATACCTGCTGGCGGCCGGCGTGCTCGCGGGCCTGATGCAGATCGTGTTCGGGCTGCTGCGGCTCGGGGTGCTGATGCGCTTCGTGTCGTCGTCGGTGCGCACCGGTTTCGTCAATGCGCTGGCCATCCTGATCTTCGCGGCGCAGATGCCGCACTTCATCGGCGCCAACACCGCGACCTGGGCCATGGTCGGGCTGGGGCTGGCCGTCATCTACCTGCTGCCGCGCATCACCACGGCTGTGCCGTCGCCGCTGGTGTGCATCGTGGTCGTGACGCTGGCGGGCCACTGGCTGGGCCTGCCGCTGAAGACGGTGGCCGACCTGGGGCAACTGCCCGGCGCGCTGCCTGCATTCGCGCTGCCCGCCGTGCCGCTGACGCTGGAGACGCTGCGCATCATCGCGCTGCCTGCCTTCGCCATCGCGATGGTCGGCCTGCTCGAATCGATGATGACCGCCAGCGTGGTCGACGAGCTGACAGACACGCCCAGCTCCAAGAACCGCGAATGCAGCGGCCTGGGCGTGGCCAACGTGGCCGCCAGCTTCTTCGGCGGCATCGCGGGCTGCGGAATGATCGGCCAGACGGTGAGCAACGTGCGCTACGGCGGGCGAGGGCGGTTGTCGACGCTGTTCGCCGGCGCGTTCCTGCTGATCCTCATGGTGCTGCTCAAGCCCTGGGTGTCGCAGGTGCCGGTGGCGGCGCTGGTGGCGATCATGGTGATGGTGTCGGCATCGACCTTCGACTGGGGTTCTCTGCGCGCGCTGGTGCGGCATCCGCGCATGTCCAGCGCGGTGATGCTCGCGACGGTGGCCGTCACCGTCGCCACCGACAACCTGGCCGCGGGCGTGGCCACGGGCGTGATGCTCAGCGGCGTGTTCTTCACCTTCAAGGTGGCGCGGCTGCTGCACGTGCATGCCGCGCAGCACGCGGATGGCACGCGCGTGTACCGCGTCACCGGGCAGGTGTTCTTCGCATCGGCAGACATGCTGGTCGATGCATTCGACGTGCGCGAGATCGACGGTGCGCCGGTGCGCATCGACGTGTCAGGCGCGCACTTCTGGGACGTGACGGCCGTGGCCGCACTCAGTAAGGTGGTCGAGCGGCTGCGCAAGCATGGCAGCGTGGTGGAAGTGAGCGGGCTCAACCGCGCCAGCCAGGACCTGATCCTGCAGCTCGACGCGGCGCCCCAGCAGGCTCAAACGCCCAGGTAGCGCGTCCACAGCGACCGGTCGGCGTCCAGCGCCGCCGAGTCGCCCTGCCACACCACGCGTCCGCGCTCCAGGATCACATGGCGGTTGGCCAGCGGCAGCAGGCGCTGCACGTACTTGTCGACCACCAGGATCGCTTCGCCCTCTGCCTTGAGCGTGGCGATGCAATTCCAGATTTCCTCGCGGATCACCGGTGCGAGGCCTTCGGTGGCTTCGTCCAGGATCAGCAGGCGCGGGTGCGTGGACAGTGCCCGCGCGATGGCCAGCATCTGCTGCTCGCCGCCCGAGAGCTGGTTGCCCGCGTTGGCCTTGCGCTCCGACAGGCGCGGAAACAGGCCGTAGAGCGCCTCGACCGTCCAGCGCGGCGCGCTGCCGGGGCGCGGCCGTGCGAAGGCGCGCAGGTGCTCGTCGACGCTGAGGTTGGGGAACACATGCCGCCCCTCGGGCACGATGGCCACGCCGCGCCGCGCGATGGCGTCGGGCTTGTGCCCGCCGATGGCCGCGCCGTCGAAACGCACGTCGCCGCGCATCGGTGCCAGCGTGCCGGTCAGCACCTTGAGCAGCGTGCTCTTGCCCATGCCGTTGCGGCCCAGCAGCGCCAGCACTTCGCCGGGACGGATGTCGATGTCGATGCCGAACAGCACCTGGCTCGCGCCGTAGCCGGCCTCGATGGATTTCGCTTCGAGCAATGTAGTGGCCGTGTTCATGAGTGCCCTTCCGCTTCGGTGCCCAGGTACACGGCTTGCACATCGGGATGGCCGCGCACTTCGTCGGCGGTGCCGCTCATCAGCACCTTGCCCTGCACCAGCACGGTGAGCCGGTTGGCCAGGCGGAACACCGCGTCCATGTCGTGTTCGATCAGCAGGATGGCCATCGACGCGCGCAGCGATTCGATCAGCTCGACCATGCGCGCGGATTCGTCCGGCCCCATGCCGGCCATCGGCTCGTCGAGCAGCAGCAGCTTGGGCTCGGCCGCGAGTGCCAGCGCCACGTCGAGCGCGCGCTGCGCACCGTGCGGCAGCGTGCCGGCGATGCGGTCGCGCTCGCTGCCCAGGCCCACGCGGTCCGCCAGTGCCAAGGCGCGGTCGACGAGGTCGCGCTCCTTCGCGCGCGGCGCCATGAAGCGCAGGCTGCTGCCCGCATGGGCCTGCGCCGCGAGCATCAGGTTGTCGTGCACGGTTTCCTTGGCGAAGACGCGCGTCACCTGGAAGCAGCGCGACATGCCGGCGGCCACGCGCTGGTGGTCTTTCAGCGAGGTGATGTCCTTCTCGTCGAGCAGCAGGCGGCCGGCGTCTGCCTTCAGCAGCCCGGTGATCAGGTTCACCAGCGTGGTCTTGCCCGCCCCGTTGGGCCCGATGAGCGCATGCACTTCGCCGCACTCCACCGTGAGGTTCACATGGTCGGTGGCCAGCAGTCCGCCGAAGCGCTTGACCAACCCTT
The DNA here is from genome assembly GCF_058809745.1 of Variovorax sp. MPBD4-3. Classification (NCBI taxonomy): domain Bacteria; kingdom Pseudomonadati; phylum Pseudomonadota; class Betaproteobacteria; order Burkholderiales; family Comamonadaceae; genus Variovorax; species Variovorax sp. MPBD4-3. The sequence goes on along the minus strand of NZ_JBXASW010000118.1, from coordinate 223 downwards.
CGATTCTGAAAAGGCTCATGGTGCTTTACTCCCTCGCCCCTCTGCGGAGAGGGTTGGGGTGAGGGGCAGGCGGCGCTTGTACAGTGCGGCCAATCCTTTGGGCGCCCACAGGGCAACGGCAATCAGCAACAGTCCCAGCGGCATGTGCCAATGCTCCGTGTGCTGCTTGAGCGCTTCTTCCAGCACCAGCCACACGACAGCCCCCACAGGCCCGCCCCAGCTG
>NZ_JBXASW010000117.1:2500-5203 GCF_058809745.1 Variovorax sp. MPBD4-3 | reverse complement strand
GATCAACCGGACGAATTCATAGAGTTTGGAATCAGCTTTTGGCGAATTGTTTTGAATGCGTCAACTTGGCATAACACCTTGATCTGTATTTTGATCAAAGTTATAGGGTCAAGCCGCACGAGCAATTAGTATCAGTTAGCTTAACGCATTACTGCGCTTCCACACCTGACCTATCAACGTCCTGGTCTTGAACGACTCTTCAGGGGGCTCAAGGCCCCGGCAGATCTCATCTTGAAACGAGTTTCCCGCTTAGATGCTTTCAGCGGTTATCTCTTCCACACTTAGCTACTCGGCAATGCCACTGGCGTGACAACCGATACACCAGAGGTGTGTCCACTCCGGTCCTCTCGTACTAGGAGCAGGCTTCCTCAAATCTGCAGCGCCCACGGAAGATAGGGACCAAACTGTCTCACGACGTTTTAAACCCAGCTCACGTACCTCTTTAAATGGCGAACAGCCATACCCTTGGGACCGGCTACAGCCCCAGGATGAGATGAGCCGACATCGAGGTGCCAAACACCGCCGTCGATATGAACTCTTGGGCGGTATCAGCCTGTTATCCCCAGAGTACCTTTTATCCGTTGAGCGATGGCCCTTCCATACAGAACCACCGGATCACTATGTCCTGCTTTCGCATCTGCTCGACTTGTCAGTCTCGCAGTTAAGCACGCTTATGCCATTGCACTATCGTCACGATGTCCGACCGTAACTAGCGTACCTTCGAACTCCTCCGTTACGCTTTGGGAGGAGACCGCCCCAGTCAAACTGCCTACCATGCACTGTCCCCGATCCAGATAATGGACCTAGGTTAGAACCTCAAACACACCAGGGTGGTATTTCAACGTTGGCTCCACAAGATCTAGCGACCCTGCTTCAAAGCCTCCCACCTATCCTACACAGATCTGTTCAAAGTCCAATACAAAGCTACAGTAAAGGTTCATGGGGTCTTTCCGTCTTTCCGCGGGGAGATTGCATCATCACAAACATTTCAACTTCGCTGAGTCTCAGGAGGAGACAGTGTGGCCATCGTTACGCCATTCGTGCAGGTCGGAACTTACCCGACAAGGAATTTCGCTACCTTAGGACCGTTATAGTTACGGCCGCCGTTTACTGGGACTTCAATCAAGAGCTTGCACCCCATCATTTAATCTTCCAGCACCGGGCAGGCGTCACACCCTATACGTCCACTTTCGTGTTTGCAGAGTGCTGTGTTTTTAATAAACAGTCGCAGCCACCGATTTTTTGCAACCCATTCATGCTCCGTTGTTCACTTCACACTAATAGGGCACACCTTCTTCCGAAGTTACGGTGTCAATTTGCCGAGTTCCTTCTCCTGAGTTCTCTCAAGCGCCTTAGAATACTCATCTCGCGCACCAGTGTCGGTTTGCGGTACGGTCGTATATAGCTGAAGCTTAGTGGCTTTTCCTGGAACCTCGTTCAGTCACTTCACCAGCAAGCTGGCTCGATCGTTGGCCTCGGTATATGTGCACCGGATTTGCCTAATGCACGCCTACATCCAACTAAACCGGGATATCCAACACCCGGATGACCTATTAAGATCCGTCCCCACATCGCACTATATATCGGTACAGGAATATTGACCTGTTTCCCATCAGCTACGCATCTCTGCCTCGCCTTAGGGGCCGACTCACTCTACGCCGATGAACGTTGCGTAGAAAACCTTGCGCTTACGGCGAGGGGGCTTTTCACCCCCTTTAACGCTACTCATGTCAGCATTCGCACTTCTGATACCTCCAGCACGCTTTACAACGCACCTTCACAGGCTTACAGAACGCTCTCCTACCACTTGCAATAAATTGCAAATCCGCAGCTTCGGTAACTGGCTTAGCCCCGTTACATCTTCCGCGCAGGACGACTCGATCAGTGAGCTATTACGCTTTCTTTAAATGATGGCTGCTTCTAAGCCAACATCCTGACTGTTTTAGCCTTCCCACTTCGTTTCCCACTTAGCCAATTTTAGGGACCTTAGCTGGCGGTCTGGGTTGTTTCCCTCTTGAGTCCGGACGTTAGCACCCGGTGCTCTGTCTCCCAAGCTGTACTCATCGGTATTCGGAGTTTGCCTTGGTTTGGTAAGTCGCCATGACCCCCTAGCCAAAACAGTGCTCTACCCCCGATGGTAATACTTGAGGCACTACCTAAATAGTTTTCGGAGAGAACCAGCTATTTCCAAGTTTGTTTAGCCTTTCACCCCTATCCACAGCTCATCCGCTAGTTTTGCAACACTAGTCGGTTCGGACCTCCAGTACCTGTTACGGCACCTTCATCCTGGCCATGGATAGATCACTTGGTTTCGGGTCTACACCCAGCGACTGATCGCCCTATTCGGACTCGATTTCTCTACGGCTTCCCTATTCGGTTAACCTTGCCACTGAATGTAAGTCGCTGACCCATTATACAAAAGGTACGCAGTCACCCTTGCGGGCTCCTACTTTTTGTAAGCACGCGGTTTCAGGATCTATTTCACTCCCCTCCCGGGGTTCTTTTCGCCTTTCCCTCACGGTACTAGTTCACTATCGGTCAATGATGAGTATTTAGCCTTGGAGGATGGTCCCCCCATATTCAGACAGGATTTCTCGTGTCCCGCCCTACTTGTCGTTAGCTCAGTACCACACAGGTCATTTCACGTACGGGGCTATCACCCGCTATGGCCAGCCTTTCCAAGCTGTTCCGTTATGTCTTGTG
>NZ_JBXASW010000116.1:0-5569 GCF_058809745.1 Variovorax sp. MPBD4-3 | reverse complement strand
CGCCCCTCCTGCCCCCGAGCCCCTGGCCCAGTGCGGCGACCGCAACTTCATCGCGCGGGCGCAGTGCATGGCCGCGCAGTGCCTCAAGGCCGAGTACAAGGCCCATTCGCAATGCGAGGCGGTGCGCCGCCAGCAGCGCATCGACGAAGAAAAACGCAACCCGACGCTGATCAATTGAGCTGAGCGGCCCCGGCCGCCTCAGCCCTTCTGCAGCCGCTCGATCGCCACGGCCAGCGCGGTCGGCTTGCCGGACAGCACCAGCGTGTCGCCGTCGGTCAGCACCGTGTCGCCGGCCGGCGTGCGTGGCTGGCCGTCATGGCGGCGAACGCTCGCGACGCGCACGCCCAGCGTCGGCAGCGCCAGCTGCTCCAGCGTCTGGCCGACGGCGCGGGCGCCGGCGTTCAGGGTGAAGCTGTTGAGCCGTTCGTGGTCGACCTCGTCGGCCTTGTCGTCGTCGGCGCCGTGGAAGTAGCCGCGCAGCAGGTTGTAGCGCGCATCGCGCTGGTCCTGCACCACGCGGATCACGCGCCGCATCGGCACGCCGACCAGCGCCAGCGCGTGGCTCGCGAGCATCAGCGAACCCTCGATGGCTTCGGGCACCACCTCGGTGGCGCCGGCGGCCTGCAGCTTCTCGAGGTCGTGGTCGTCCTGCGTGCGCACGATCACCGGCACGTGGGCGGCGTGGGCGCGCGTGTTGGCCAGCACCTTCATGGCGCCCGGCACGTCGAGGTAGGTGACCACCACCGCGCTGGCGCGTGCCAGGCCGGCGGCCATCAGCGCCTGCAGCCGCGCCGCGTCGCCGAACACCACCGAGTCGCCGGCGGCGGCGGCCTGGCGCACGCGGTCGGGGTCGAGGTCGAGCGCCATGTACGGGATGCCCTCGCGCTCCAGGATGCGCGCCAGGTTCTGGCCGCAGCGCCCGTAGCCGCAGATGATCACGTGCTGCGCCGTGTTGATGGTCTTGCGCGCGATGCTCGTCATCTGCAGCGACTGCTGCAGCCAGTCGCTGGCCACCAGCTTCCGCACGATGGCGTTGCTGTACATGATGATGAAAGGCGTCGCCAGCATCGACAGCACCATCGACGCCAGCACCGGATTGGCCAGCCACGACGGCAGCAGGCTGCGCTCCTGCGCCAGCGTCAGCAGCACGAAGCCGAATTCGCCGGCCTGCGCGAGGTAAAGGCCGGTGCGCAGCGACACGCCCGAGGTGGCCCCGAGCACCCTTGCCAGCACCGTCACCAGCCCGAGCTTGAACCCCAGCGGCACCAGCAGCAGCACGCCCACCAGCATCCAGCGCTCGACCACGATGTGCCAGTCGAGCGACATGCCCACGGTAATGAAGAACAGCCCTAGCAGCACGTCGTGGAAGGGGCGGATGTCGGTCTCGACCTGGTGCTTGTATTCGGTTTCCGACACCAGCATGCCCGCGATGAAAGCGCCCAGCGCCAGGCTCAGGCCGGCCAGTTCGGTGAGCCAGGCGAGCCCCAGCGTCACCAGCAGCACGTTCAGGATGAACAGCTCCTCGCTGCGCCGCCGCGCCACCAGCGTGAGCCACCAGCGCATGACGCGCGGGCCGCCGTAGAGCAGCACGCCGATCAGGAAGGTGGCCTTCAGCAGCGCGAGGCCGAGCGCCTTGGCCAGCGCCTCGGGCGGCGCGCCCAGCGCGGGGATCAGCACCAGCAGCGGCACCACCGCCAGATCCTGGAACAGCAGCACGCCCATCACGCGCTTGCCGTGCTCGCTCTCGAGCTCCAGCCGCTCGGCCATCAGCTTGACGACGATGGCGGTGCTGCTCATGGTGAGCGCGCCCGACAGCGCCAGCGCGGTTTGCCAGCCGAGCTGCCATGACGGCGGCAGCAGCCGCGCGATCAGCAGCGCGCCGGCCGTGGCGATGGCCATCGTCAGCAGCACCTGCAGCAGGCCGAGCCCGAACACGTGCTTTCGCATGGCGCGCAGCTTGGGCAGGCTGAATTCCAGCCCGATCACGAACATCAGGAACACGACGCCGAATTCGCCCAGGTGCCGGATGCCCTCGGAGTTCTGCGCCAGCGCGAACGCATGCGGTCCGATCAGCACGCCGGCCGACAGGTAGCCCAGCATCGGGGGCAGCTTCAGGGAGCGGCAGGCCACCACGCCGATCACCGCGGCAAGCAGGTACAACAGCGTGAGATCGAACGAAGACATAGGCGCCGATGCTAGAGCAATGTCCGTGCCCCGGGCTTCGCCGGGGCGTGCACGGATATCCCCGGATTGGCCGCCCCGTAAAATCTGCCGATGAGCTCCCGTCCCGTCCCGGCCCCCGTGGTCGACCCCGAAGCGATCCTCTCCCGGGCACGCATCACTTTCGACATCGAAGCCGAAGCCGTCTCCGGCCTGAAGGCCCGCGTCGGGCCGAGCTTCGTCGACGCCGTGCGCAAGATCCTCGAAGTGCGCGGCCGCGTGGTCGTCATGGGCATGGGCAAGAGCGGCCACGTCGGCCGCAAGATCGCCGCCACCCTCGCCTCCACCGGCACGCCCGCGATGTTCGTGCACCCGGCCGAGGCCAGCCACGGCGACCTCGGCATGATCAAGTCGGTCGACCTGGTGCTGGCCATCTCCAACAGCGGCGAAGTCGACGAGCTCACCGTCATCCTGCCGGTCGTCAAGCGCCAGGGCGTGCCCCTGATCGCCATGACCGGCCGCCCCGAGTCCACCCTTGCGCGCCATGCCGACATCGTGATCGACGCCGGCGTCTCCAAGGAAGCCTGCCCGCTCAACCTCGCCCCCACCGCGAGCACCACCGCCCAGATGGCGATGGGCGACGCACTGGCCGTGGCGCTGCTCGACGCGCGCGGCTTCGGCTCCGAAGACTTCGCGCGCTCGCATCCGGGCGGCGCGCTCGGGCGCAAGCTGCTCACCCACGTGAGCGACGTCATGCGCTCCGGCGACGAGGTGCCGCGCGTGCCGCCGTCGGCCACCATCAGCGAGCTGATGCGCGCGATGAGCATCAAGGGCTTCGGCGCCGCCGCGGTGGTCGAGCCCGACGGCCGGGCCTCGGGCATCTTCACCGACGGCGACCTGCGCCGCCTGATCGAAGCCGGCGCCGACCTGCGCAGCCCCAAGGCGGCCGAGGTGATGCACCACAATCCGCGCACCATCCGCGTCGACGCGCTGGCCGTCGAAGCCGCCGAGCTCATGGAGCAATGCGGCATCACCCGGCTGTTCGTGATCGACGGCGCGGGCGTGGTCGTGGGTGCGATCAACACCAACGACCTGATGCGCGCGAAGGTCATCTGATGGCGCTCGAGTTCCAGGCCGAGACCCTGCTCGCCGCGCAGGACGTGCGCATCGTTTTCTTCGACATCGACGGCGTGCTGACCGACGGCGGCGTGTACTTCACCGAGCACGGCGAAACGCTCAAGCGCTTCAGCATCCTCGACGGCTACGGCCTCAAGCTGCTGCGCAAGGCGGGCATCGTGCCCGCGGTGATCACCGGGCGCGATTCCAAGCCGCTGCGCGTGCGGCTCGAGGCCCTGGGCATCGAGCATGTGCGCTACGGCACCGAAGACAAGCTGCCCGCCGCGCAGGCCATGCTCGGCCAGCTGGGCTTCACGTGGGCACAGGCCGCGGCCATCGGCGACGACTGGCCCGACCTGCCGGTGCTCACGCGCGTGGGTTTCGCGGCGGCGCCGGCCAATGCGCATGCCGAGGTGCGCGGCATTGCCCGCTACGTCACCAAGGCGCGCGGCGGCGAAGGCGCGGCGCGCGAGTTCTGCGACCTGCTTCTCACGGCCTGCGGCCAGTACCGCGCCATGCTCGACGCTGCCCGGGGCCCGAACACATGAACAACGTGAAAAGCGCATGGGGCCTGGTGCGCGGTGTCCTCGACCGCGCCACCATCTACCTGCCGATCATCCTGACGGCGGCCGTCGCGCTCGGCACCTACTGGCTGGTGCGCAATGCGCCCAAGCTGCTGGAGCCCACCGCCAAGGCCGCGCCCACGCATGAACCCGACTACTTCATGCGCGACTTCGTCATCAAGAACTTCCTGCCGAACGGCGACCTGCGCAGCGAGCTGTACGGCGCCGAAGGCCGGCACTACCCCGACACCGACACCATCGAGGTCGACAAGGTGCGCATGCGCTCCATCTCGCCCGAGGGGCTGGTGACGCGCTCCACCGCCAACCGCGGGCTGTCGAATTCGGACGGCAGCGAGCTGCAGCTGTTCGGCAACGCCATCGTCATCCGCGACCCGTCGGTGGGTCCCGACGGCAAGCCCACGCCGCGCCTGGAGTTTCGCGGCGAGTTCCTGCACGCCTTCGTCGACACCGAGCGCGTCACGTCGAACCAGCCGGTCACGCTGATCCGCGACAAGGACCAGTTCACGGGCGACACGCTCGACTACGACAACTTGAGCGGCGTCGCCAACCTCAAGGGCCGGGTACGCGGCGTGCTGATTCCGTCGGCGGCCGCTGCCGCTCCCGCGCCTGCCAAGAAGCGCTGACAACAAGAAGACCGCGAAAGAAGATCACGCATGACCACCTCGGCCCCGCTCGTCTTCATCACCGGCGCGTCGAGCGGTATCGGCCAGGCCCTGGCCGCGAGCTTCCACGACGCGGGCTACAGGCTGGCGCTGGTGGCCCGGCGCACGGCGGAGATCGAGGCCTGGGCAAAGTCGCGCGGTCTGGGCGCGGACCGCTACCGGGTCTACAAGGCCGACGTAGCGCAGACCGACAGCATCGTGGCCGCCGGCAATGACTGCATCGCGCAGCAGGGGTTGCCCGACGTGGTGATCGCCAACGCGGGCATCAGCATCGGCATCGACACCGCGGAGCGCGCCGACCTCGACGTGCTTTCGCAGACCTTCGCCACCAACAACGTCGGGCTGGCGGCGACCTTCCATCCGTTCGTGCGGGCGATGGTGCAGCGCGGCAGCGGCCGGCTGGTCGGCATCGGCAGCGTTGCATCCATCCGCGGCCTGCCCGGCCACGGGGCCTACTGCGCAAGCAAGGCCGGCGTGGTCGCGTACTGCGAGAGCCTGCGCGGAGAGCTGCACAACAGCGGCGTGAAGGTGGTCACCCTCTGCCCCGGCTACATCGACACGCCGCTGACGCAGGGCAACCGCTACGGCATGCCCTTCCTCATGAAGGCCGAAGACTTTGCCGCCCAGGCGCTGCGTGCCATCGAGTCGGGCACGAGCTACCGCGTCATTCCGTGGCAGATGGGCGTGGTCGCCAAGATCATGCGCATGCTGCCGAATGCCGTGCTCGACCGCGCGGTACAGGGGCGCGGCCGCAAGAAGCGAAGCGGCGAGGCCTGAACCGGCGCGAGGAAAAGCGGGCGGCCAAAGAAAAAGGCTCCGGAAGGAGCCTTTTGTCTTTTCTGTGCGTCGAGGTGCAGGACTCAGTAGCCGCTGTTGCCGCCGCCGTAGCCACCGCCACCACCGCTGCGACCACCGCCGCCACCGCCACGGGGGCCGGCGCCGTAGGGGCTGCGGAAACCGCCGTCGCCACCACCGCCGCCGCCACTGCGGCCACCGCCGCCGTAGCCGCCGCCACCGCCGGAGCGGCCACCGCCGCCACCACCGTAG
>NZ_JBXASW010000115.1:0-6196 GCF_058809745.1 Variovorax sp. MPBD4-3 | reverse complement strand
CACTTGTTGATCAGCCGGCACAAGCGCCGCGTCCATCGTGCACAGGGCGCCGGGTGCTCCCCGCAGCGAAATAAAGGGGGAGCCCGAAGGGCGGAGGACATTCGCGGAGGGGAGTACCCGGCGCCCTGTGCACGCACCCCGAACCAACGGCCCCAGCAAGCACAAACAAGGAGACACCCATGAAAAAATCCGTCGACTTCTATTTCGACTTCGGCAGCCCCGCCGCCTACCTGGCCGCGACGCAGCTGCCGCACATCTGCGCCGACACCGGTGCCGAACTGGTGTGGAAGCCCATGCTGCTCGGCGGCGTGTTCCAGGCCACGGGCAACCATTCGCCGGCCGAGATCAAGCCCAAGGGTCCGTACATGACGACCGACCTGAAGCGCTTCGCCAGGCGCTACGACGTGCCCTTCGCGCACAACCCGCACTTCCCCATCAACACGCTGCTGCTGATGCGCGGCGCCACCGGCATCCAGATGAAGGAGCCGGCGCGCTTCGGCGCCTACGTCGATGCGGTCTTCCACGCCATGTGGGTCGAGCCGAAGAACCTCAACGACCCGGCGACCGTCGGCGCCGTCTTGCAAAATGCGGGCTTCGACGCCGCGGGCCTGCTCGCGCTGGCCGGTGCGCAGGAAACCAAGGACCGCCTGAAGGCCGTCACGCAGGAAGCGGTGGAGCGCGGCGTCTTCGGCGCACCCACCATGTTCGTCGGCGACGAAATGTTCTGGGGCCAGGACCGGCTCGATTTCGTACGCGAAGCACTTGCCGCCGCCTGAGGGCGGCACCACCCGTTCCATTCAAGGATTTTTTATGAGCGACATCCTCGTCCACACCGAAGCCGGCGTGATGACCATCACCTTCAACCGCGTCGACAAGAAGAACTCGATCACCAGCAGCATGTACGCCGAGTTGGCCGACGCGCTGGCCACCGCAGAGAGCGAAGCCGCCGTGCGCTGCGTGCTGATCCAGGGCGACCCGACCATCTTCAGCGCGGGCAACGACATCGGCGATTTCCTCAACGGCCCGCCGTCGACGCAGGAGTCGCCGGTGTTCCGCTTCCTGCGCGGCATCGCCACGTTCCCCAAGCCGATCGTCGCCTCGGTGTGCGGCCCGGCCGTGGGCATCGGCACCACCATGCTGTTCCACTGCGACCTGGTCTACGCGGGGGACAACGCGGCTTTCTCCATGCCCTTCGTGAACCTGGGCCTGTGCCCCGAGGCTGCCTCGAGCCTGCTGGTGCCGCAGATGCTGGGCTACCACCGCGCGGCCGAGGCGCTGCTGCTGGGCGAGCCTTTCATGGCCGAGGCCGCGCTCGAAGTGGGCCTGGTCAACCGCGTGGTGCCGCCGACCGAAGCCAACGGCATCGCGCAGATGCAGGCCCGCAAGCTCGCGGCCAAGCCGCTGAGCGCGCTGATCGAGACCAAGCGCCTGCTGAAGAAGGGCCAGATGCCCGCCGTGCTCGAGCGCATGGGCGAGGAGGGCGCGAGCTTCGGTCGCATGCTGCGCGAGCCGGCGGCGCGGGAGGCCTTCGGTGCCTTCATGGAGAAGCGCAAGCCTGATTTCTCCAAGGTCTGACGCGCTTTCCGGACTTGCGCGCTTAAACTGTCCGGCGTGCAAATCCAAGGGGTCAGAACTCTCCTAGCGCCCGGCCAGCGGGCGAGTGATGCTACTGAAAAAGTAGCATTCCAGCCGGTGCGCCGGCGTACTTTGGGTTTGCTTGCGGGCGCACTGGCGGCGCCCGCGCTGGTTCTGGCGCGGGTGCGTCCGCTGCGCATCGGCGTCATCGGCTCGTGGTCCGGGCCCTACGCAGGCGGCGGGCGCCAGTTCGATGCGGGCATGGCGGTCTGGCTGGCCGCGCACAACCATCACATCGCGGGCCGGCCGGTCGAGCTGCTGCGGCGCGACGTGCCCGGCAGCGCGCCCGACCAGGCGCGGCGCCATGCGCAGGACCTCGTGGAGAGCGAACAGGTCGACCTGCTGGGCGGGCTCGACTTCAGCTCCAACGCCTACGCCGTGGGCGCCGTCGCCACGCAGGCCAAGATGCCCCTCATCGTGATGAACGCCGCGTCCTCCGGCATCACGTCGCGCTGCCCGTTCGCGGTGCGGGTGTCCTTCACCATCGCCCAGGTCACGCTGCCGCTGGCGCGATGGGCGCTGCAGCAGGGGCTGCGCGACGTGTGCACGGTGGTGGCCGACTACGCCTCGGGTGTCGATGCCGAGAGCGCCTTCGTCTCGGGCATCACCGCCGGCGGCGGGCGGGTCGGCGCGATGCTGCGGGTGCCGCTGGCCACGCTCGACTATTCGGCCTACATGCTGCGGCTGCGCGAGCTCAAGCCGCAGGCGGTGTTCTTCTTCCTGCCCTCGGGGCAGATGCCGGCCACCTTCCTCAAGTTCTGGCGCGACCGCGGCATGGCCGACACCGGCATCCGCCTGCTTGCCACGGGCGATGCCACCGACGACCACTACCTCGAAGGCATCGGCGAGCTGGCCGATGGCCTGGTCACCAGCCACCACTATTCGTTCGCGCACGACTCGCCGGCCAACCGCCGCTTCACGGGCGTGTTCGAAACCGAGTACGGCAGCCACCTGCGGCCGGGCTATTTCGCCGTGGCGGCCCATGACGCGCTCGCGGCCGTGGATGCGGCCATGAGCTCGCCCGCCGCGCGCGGCAATGCGGGCGGGGAGCGGCTGGTGGATGCGTTTCGCGGCCTCAGGCTGGACAGCCCGCGCGGGCCGGTCGAGATCGACGCCCATACGAGGGACATCGTGCAGACCGTGTACATCCGCCGGGTGGAGCGCCGCGACGGGCGCTGGATCAACCGCGAGTTCGAGCGCTTCGAGCGGGTGCGCGACCCAGGCCTGTGAGCCTGCCCGATCAGGGCTGTTGTTCGATGGGGCGTGGGCGGCCGTTGTCGTCGATGGCCACGTAGGTGAAGGTCGCCTGCGTCACCTTGATGTACTCGCCCTGCGCCCGGAAGCGCTCTGCGAACACCTCGACCGTCACCGTGACCGAGGTGCGTCCGATGCGCACCAGCTTCGAATAGAACGAGAGGATGTCGCCCAGCCGCACCGGCTGCTTGAAGATGAACTCGTTCACCGCCACCGTGGCCTGGCGGCCCTTGGCGTAGCGCGCGGGGATCACCGAGCCGGCCAGGTCGCACTGCGCCATGACCCAGCCGCCGAAGATGTCGCCGTTGGCATTGCAGTCGGCCGGCATCGGAATGACCTTGAGCACCAGCTCCATGTCGGTGGGCAGGCTCTTGAGGGTGGCGGCAGCGGCGGCGCTGGAAGTATCTGACATGGGCACAATCTGGAACAAACAAGCAACCACGATTGTCTCCCATGCGCCGCAGCGGCGAAGCCCTTCCCCCCTCCCACCCCGTCTCCGGCCACCCGCCGGAGCGCAGCGACCGTTCCGACTGGGCGACGCTGCGCCGCCTGTTTCCCTACCTCTGGCAGTACAAGTGGCGGGTGGCCGCCGCGCTGGCCTTCATGGTGGGCGCCAAGGTGGCCAACGTCGGCGTGCCGGTGCTGCTGAAGAACCTGGTCGACACCATGACGCCCAAGCCCGACATGGCCCAGGCGCTGCTCATCGTGCCCATCGGCCTGCTGCTGGCCTACGGCCTGCTGCGCTTCTCGACCTCGCTGTTCGGCGAGCTGCGCGAGCTGATCTTCGCCAAGGCCACCGAGGGCACGGCCCGGCAGATCGCGCTGGAGGTGTTCCGCCACCTGCACGCGCTGAGCCTGCGCTTTCACCTGGAGCGCCAGACCGGCGGCATGACGCGCGACATCGAGCGCGGCACGCGCGGCGTGCATTCGCTCATCTCGATGTCGCTCTACAGCATCGTGCCGACCATCATCGAGCTGGTGCTGGTGCTCACCATCCTGGGCGTGAAGTTCGATTCGCTGTTCGTCTGGATCACGGCCGCCGCGCTGGTGCTGTACATCGCCTTCACCGTGACGGTGACCGAATGGCGCACCAAGTTCCGCAAGACCATGAACGAGCTCGACTCCGTGGCCCAGAGCCGCGCGGTCGATTCGCTGCTGAACTACGAAACCGTCAAGTACTTCAACAACGAAGACTTCGAGGCCGGCCGCTACGACGCCAGCCTCGACCGCTACCGCAAGGCCGCCATCAAGAGCCAGCGCACGCTGAGCATGCTCAACACCGGGCAGCAGCTGCTGATCGCGGTGAGCCTGGTGCTGATGCTGTGGCGCGCCACCTCGGGCGTGGTGGAGGGGCGCATGACGCTGGGCGACCTGGTGATGGTCAACGCCTTCATGATCCAGCTCTACATTCCGCTGAACTTCCTGGGCGTGATCTACCGCGAGATCAAGCAGAGCCTGACCGACCTCGACAAGATGTTCGTGCTGATGGAAAAGGAGCGCGAGGTGCGCGACGCGCCCGGTGCGCAGCCGCTGGCCGGCGCCGACGCCACCGTGCGCTTCGAGGACGTGAGCTTTGCCTACGAGCCCGCCCGGCCCATCCTCAAGCACGTGAGCTTCGAGATCCCGGCCGGCAAGACGGTAGCGGTGGTCGGGCCCTCGGGCTCGGGCAAGTCGACGCTGGCGCGGCTGCTGTACCGCTTCTACGACGTGCAGCAGGGGCGCATCACCATCGGCGGGGAAGACATCCGCGAAGTGACGCAGTCCAGCGTGCGCCGCGCCATCGGCATCGTGCCGCAGGACACGGTGCTCTTCAACGACACGGTCGAATACAACATCGCCTATGGCCGCCCGGGCGCGAGCCGCGAAGAAGTGGAAGCCGCCGCGCGCGCCGCGCGCATCCACGACTTCATCGTGGCCACCCCCAAGGGCTATGACACCACCGTGGGCGAGCGCGGCCTCAAGCTCTCCGGCGGCGAGAAGCAGCGCGTGGCCATTGCGCGCACGCTGCTGAAGAACCCGCCGATCGTGATCTTCGACGAGGCCACCTCGGCGCTCGACTCGGCCAACGAGCGAGCCATCCAGTCGGAGCTCAAGAGCGCCGCGCAGGACAAGACCACGCTGGTCATCGCGCACCGCCTGTCGACGGTGGTGGACGCGCACGAGATCCTGGTGCTGGAGTCGGGCGTGATCGTCGAGCGCGGCACGCATGCCGAGCTGCTCGCCAGGCAGGGCCGCTACGCGCAGATGTGGGCTTTGCAGAAGAGCGAAGCGGTTCCGATGCTCTAGCGCGATCATTCGTCACTTTTCCATCGATTCCAGGAGTTCATACGTGTCGACCAAGATTCCCCTGCTGGTGCTCAGCAGCCTCTCGAGCGCCCACCAGGCCCAGATCGGCGAGGTCTACGACATGACCTACGCCTTCGGCGCGGCCGAGCGCGCGGCCGCCATTGCAGAGCACGGCAAGAAATTCCGCGCGGTGCTGACGATCGGCGTCATCGGCATCACGCCCGAGGAGATTGCGGCCATGCCGGCGGTGGAGCTGATCTGCTGCATGGGCGCGGGCTACGAAGGCTTGCCGCTCGAGGTGACGCGCGCGCGCGGCATCGTGACGGCCAACGGCGCCGGCACCAACGACGACTGCGTGGCCGACCACGCCTTCGGCCTGCTGATCAGCATCGTGCGCGAGTTCCGCAAGCTCGACCGGCTGTGCCGCGAAGGCGTGTGGCGCGAAGCCATCCCGCAGCCGCCGAAAGTGTCGGGCAAGAAGCTGGGCATCCTGGGGATGGGCACCATCGGCCAGCAGATCGCCAAGCGCGCCGCGGCCTTCGACATGGAGGTCGGCTATCACAACCGCAAGCCGAAGGAAGGCGTGGCGCAGCGCTACTTCGGCGACCTGAAGTCGCTGGCGGCATGGGCAGACTTCCTGGTGCTGGCCGCGCCGGGCGGGCCGGCAACGAAGCACCTGGTCAATGCCGAAGTGCTCGACGCGCTGGGGCCGCAGGGCTACCTGGTGAACATCGGGCGCGGCAGCGTGGTCGACACCGACGCGCTGGCCGCGGCGCTGCGCGAGAACCGCATCGCCGGAGCCGGCCTCGATGTGTACGAGAGCGAGCCGAAGCGGCCGGAGCAGCTGGTCGGCCTGGACAACGTGCTGCTCACGCCGCACATGGCCGGCTGGTCGCCCGAGGCGACGCAGAAGTCGGTGGACCATTTCCTTGCGAATGCCGAAGGGCACTTCGCGGGGCGCGGCGTGCTGACCCCGGTCTGATGTCTTTGCGCCTTCCCCCTCTGGGGGAAGGTTGGGATG
>NZ_JBXASW010000114.1:0-6381 GCF_058809745.1 Variovorax sp. MPBD4-3 | reverse complement strand
CTCCTCCGCCTCCCCCGCCGCAGGCTGCCACGAGGCAAGCCGCTGCAAGCGCCGCACATGCCGCCCACGCCCCGGAACGCGGCGAGCGCCGCACGTCGACCTTGCGAAATTCCATCTGCTGCTCCTCCTCGTCGTGTCCGCGCCGGCGGACGGGTGTTCCGCTTGGAGGGCGAAGGCTCGCCTTCCAAGCGCTCCTGCGGGTTTCGAACCCGGTTGTTCTATCTGCCGTCCGCGGCTACTGCAGGAAGCCCATGCCGCGGGACTCGCGCACTTCGGGCTTGATGCGGTGCTCGGCCTCGAGCTGGTCGAGGAATTCGTCCGCCGAGAACTCGGTCGCGAGAATATCGGTCTGCCGTTTCACGGCCGCGAAATCCCCTGGGCACAGCTGTGTCAATTGCGCGAGCCGCGCCTGCATGGCGCCCGTGATGCGCCCGGCATCGCCCGCCAGCGCCTCGGTCACGAACATGCGTTCGCGCTGCGCGGAGGTAAGCGGCATGAACTTGATCTTGAAGGTGAAGCGCCGCAGCGCCGCCTGGTCGAGCCGCTCGAGCAGGTTGGTGGTGCAGACGAAGACACCGTTGAAGCGCTCCATGCCCTGCAGCATCTCGTTGACCTCGGTGACCTCGTAGGTGCGCTGCGCACCTCGGCGGTCCTGCAGGAAGCTGTCGGCCTCGTCGAGCAGCAGCACGGCCTTTTCGTTCTCGGCCTCGCGGAACATGGCGGCCATGTTCTGCTCGGTCTCGCCGACGTACTTGCTCATGAGGTCGCTGGCCTGCTTGATGATGAGCGGGCGGGCCAGGGCCTTGGCAATGTGCTCGGCCAGCGCGGTCTTGCCGGTGCCCGGCGCGCCGTAGAAGCACAGCGTGCCGTGGCCGCGCGCCTTCAGCGCCTGGACGATGCGCGGTATCTCGAAGCGGGTTTCGACATTGAGCATGTCGAGGTCGTAGGTGGTGACGCTGCGGCGCTCGCCGCGGCCGGTGTCGAGCGTGCCGAGCGCGAGGTCGGCATTGCGCAGCTGGCGCTCGATGAGCGCCTCGACGGAGGCTTCGTCGGTCTTCGCGAGCCCTGCGAAGCGCACGGCGGTGCGGATCTGCGCGGGCGTGAGTCCCTTGCGCTCGGCCAGCTTGGCGGTGAAGGCCTCGGACACGACCACGCCTTCGAGCGTCTTCTTCACGAGCTGCTCGCGCGCGCCGGGCGGCGGCGACTTGAGTTCGAGGTGGTAGGCAAAGCGGCGGCGGAAGGCCGGATCGATCTGCTCGATGCGGTTGGTGACCCACAGCGTGGGCACGGGGTTGGCCTCGAGGATCTGGTTGACCCAGGCCTTGCCGCTGACGCTGCCGCTGGTGGGCGCGGGAATCTGCTCCGCGCGCGCCATGAACTGCGCAGCCTCCGTGCTGATGGGCGGGAAGACGTCCTCGACCTCGTCGAACAGCAAGGCGGCCTGCGCGCTGCCCTTGAGGAACACCTGCGCGATCTGCAGCGAGCGGTAGCGGTCGCGCCCGCTGAGCGAGTTGCCGTCGCGGTCGGCGTATTCGACTTCGAAGAGCTCCAGCCCCGCCGCTTGCGCGACGACCTTGGCCAGCTCGGTCTTGCCGGTGCCCGGGGGGCCGTAGAGCAGCACGTTGACGCCGGGCTCCTTGCGAGCGACGGCGGCGCGCAGCAGGGTGACGAGCATCTGCGCGTCTTCCTGCACGAACGAGAAGTCGTGCGGCGTGAGCGCGCTCTTGGCCGAGGGCCGCGTGAACACGGCCATCAGCTCGTTGTGGTCGCGGTATTCGCGCATGAGCACCGGCGGCAGCTTCTCGCTGACCTTCATGAGGTCGGCGAGGTCGGTGATGTTGTGCTCGGAGATGAGGTTCTCGACGAGGCCGATGCGTTCGAGCCGCGAACCCGCGCGCAGCGCCTCGCCGACTTCGCTCGCGTTCACGCCCGCGATGTCGGCGATGGCGGCATAGGCCTCGGGGGCATTGTTGACCTTGAACTCGACCAGCAGCGAACGCAGGTCGCGCTGGTAGCGCGCGAGCGTGCCGTACAGCAGCAGCGCGCGCTCGGCCTTGTTGAGCTGAAGCAGGCCCGCGAGCGCGTCGATGTTCTTCTCGACCAGAGTCGACTGCTTGCGCAGCGCATGCGTGAGCCAGTCGCGCGTGACGGCCAGCACCGAGAGCAGGTCCTTGGGCTGGTCCTTGGCGTATTCATCGAGGTAGAAGAACAGCGTGCCCTCTTCGTACGGACCGCGCCACACGCCGTGGCGTTCCAGCAGCGTGCGGCCGTCGAAGTCTTCGACGCCCTTCCATGCCTCGTTGCCGGCGCAGCGCCGCCCCAGGAATTCGCGCAGCCGCTGCAGCACTGCCGCGGGCCACACCAGGTGCCGGCCCGTGAGCGACAGCAGGCCGTTGATGTCGCGCCGCACGTTGAAGCGCGGCCCCTGCTTGGCAGCGAGCGTCAGCACGAAGTGCGAGCACATGAGCTCGAGCACCGGTGCCTCCTTGAGGCCGGGCGACGGCAATGCCTGCCCGCGCACCGCAGCAGCCACCACATCGACACCCGCACGCTTCGCCATCAGGCAACCTCCAACGAGGAAAATCTCGGAGAGACCATAACGCAGACTTTTGGCTTCGGGAAGACCAGCAAACGGTAAAAACCCTCATGGTGCGATTCCAGCCACAATGCGCGCCATGGTCGGAATCGAAGAAATCCAGCGCGCCGCGGCGCGCCTGCAAGGCCAGGTGCTCGATACGCCCTGCGTCGAATCGCGCACGCTGTCGGAGATCGTCGGCGCCCAGGTGTTCCTGAAGTTCGAGAACCTGCAGTTCACATCGTCGTTCAAGGAACGTGGTGCGTGCAACAAGCTGGTCGATCTTTCCGAGAACGGTACACGGGGAGTGATCGCCATGTCTGCCGGCAACCATGCGCAGGGTGTGGCCTATCACGCGCAGCGGCTCGGCCTGCGCGCGCTCATCGTGATGCCGCGCTTCACCCCCGGCGTGAAGATCGAGCGCACGCGCGGCTTCGGCGCGGAGGTGGTGCTTCACGGCGACACCCTCGATGCGGCCCGAGCCCATGCCCTGGAGCTTGCGGCGCGTGAAGGACTGACCTTCGTCCATCCCTACGACGACGAAGCGATCATCGCGGGACAGGGCACCGTGGCGCTCGAGATGCTCGACGCGGTGCCCGATCTCGACACCCTGGTGGTGGCCGTCGGCGGCGGCGGGCTGATCGCCGGCATGGCGGTGGCGGCACGCGAGCGCAAGCCCGGCATCGAGATCGTCGGCGTGCAGACCACGCGCTTTCCAGCGATGGTCAACGCGGTCAAGGGTACGCATCATGCGCAGGGCAAGAGCACGATCGCCGAGGGCATCGCGGTCGGCACGCCGGGTGTGCTGACCCGGGAAATCATCGCGAGCAAGGTCGACGACCTGCTGCTGGTGGACGAGGGCGACATCGAGCAGGGCGTCCTGATGCTGCTGGAGATCGAAAAGACGCTGGTCGAGGGCGCCGGCGCGGCGGGGCTGGCGGCGCTGATCCGGCACCCGGGGCGCTTCAAGGGCAAGCGCGTGGGGCTGGTCCTGTCCGGCGGCAACATCGATCCGCTGCTGCTCGCAGCCATCATCGAACGCGGCATGGTCCGGGCCGGGCGACTGGCGCGCGTGCGCGTGAGTGCGCGCGATGTGCCCGGCTCGCTGGCCCAGATCACGGCCACTGTGGCAGAAGCGGGCGCTAACGTCGACGAGGTTCATCACCAGCGCGCATTCACGATGCTGGCGGCCCAGAACGTCGACATCGAGCTGGTACTGCAGACCCGTGGACGCGCGCACCTGGCAAGCGTGCTCACAGCGCTGAGGGATGCGGGCTTCGAGGCGGAGGAGCAGCATTGACCCTCGCCCGGCAAGAACGGCGGTGGGGGCTCGGAAGCCCCTAGAGCCGTTCAGGGCGACCCGCCGGTAAAATGCCCCTCAGTCTGTCAATTCGAGTCTTCGAGGTACTTCCCGATGTCCAACCCAACTCCCGTCGAGCCCAGCCACAGCGCTGCCGTCGAAAAGGACGCCGTCGAATCGGTCGTTCACCTGATGCCGCTGGTGCTTCCGCTGGCCGGCGGCGTGCTGATGCTGCTGCTCGCGTCTATCGCGGTGTACATGGCCTGACGCTGACAGTCATTGCCGCTTTTGTCCGCGGGCGGTGCGGCCCGCGTTGACGCAGTCTCCCGAAGCGAAACGTTTTCTCAAACGGACCTCCGTGCCTGAGCAGGTACGGCGCCCCGTTCGGAAAGACGATTTTTCAACTTAGGAGATTTTCCGATGAACGCACCCACGATGAAGGGCCTCACCATTCAGGCGCCCTCATACGTCAAGAACGCCAAGCTGATCGCCTGGGTGGCCGATATGGCCGCGCTGTGCAAACCCGAAGCCATCCATTGGTGCGACGGCAGCAAGGAAGAATACGACCGCCTCTGCCAGCAGCTGGTCGATGCAGGCACGTTCAAGAAGCTCAATCCGGTCAAGCGCCCCAACTCGTTCCTCGCGATCTCGGATCCGAGCGACGTGGCGCGCGTCGAAGATCGGACCTACATCTGCTCCGCGCAGAAAGAGAATGCCGGCCCGACCAACAATTGGATGGCGCCCGCCGAGATGCGCGCGACTCTTCAACCGTTGTTCGACGGCTGCATGAAGGGCCGCACGATGTATGTCGTGCCGTTCAGCATGGGCCCGCTGGGCTCGCCCATTGCGCACATCGGCATCGAGCTGTCCGACTCGCCCTATGTGGCGGTCAACATGCGCATCATGACCCGCATGGGCAAGGCCGTTTACGATGTGCTGGGCACCGACGGTGAATTCGTGCCTTGCGTGCACACCGTCGGCGCACCGCTCGAAGCTGGCCAGAAGGATGTCTCCTGGCCCTGCAACAAGACCAAGTACATCGTCCACTATCCCGAGACGCGCGAGATCTGGAGCTACGGCTCCGGCTACGGCGGCAACGCACTTCTGGGCAAGAAGTGCTTCGCGCTGCGCATCGCCTCGAACATGGGCCGCGACGAAGGCTGGCTGGCCGAACACATGCTGATCCTTGGCGTGACCAATCCCGAGGGCAAGAAATACCACGTGGCGGCCGCGTTCCCGAGCGCATGCGGCAAGACGAATTTCTCGATGCTCGTGCCCCCGGCCGGCTTCGAAGGCTGGAAGGTCACGACCATCGGCGACGACATCGCCTGGATCAAGCCGCAAGCCGATGGCTCGCTGCGTGCCATCAATCCGGAAGCTGGCTATTTCGGCGTTGCCCCCGGCACCAACATGCTGACGAACCCGAATTGCATGCGCAGCCTCGACGACGGCGTGATCTTCACCAACGTCGCGCTGACGGACGACGGCGACGTGTGGTGGGAAGGCATGGAGCAGGACGCACCGGGCAAGGCGCTGCCGGCGCACCTGATCGACTGGCAGGGCAAGGACTGGACGCCGCAGATCGCCAAGGAAACCGGCGCCAAGGCCGCTCATCCGAACGCGCGCTTCACCGTGGCCGCCACCAACAATCCCGCGCTCGACGAGGCTTGGGACGATCCGAAGGGCGTGACCATCGACGCCTTCATCTTCGGCGGCCGCCGCTCGACCACCGTGCCTCTGGTCACCGAAGCCCGCAACTGGGTCGAGGGCGTGTACATGGCAGCGACCATGGGCTCGGAAACGACCGCCGCCGCCGCCGGCCAGCAAGGTGTCGTGCGCCGCGACCCCTTCGCGATGCTGCCCTTCATGGGCTACAACATGAGCGACTACTTCCAGCACTGGCTCGACCTGGGCAAGAAGCTGGAAGCCTCTGGCGCAAAGTTGCCCAAGATCTACACGACCAACTGGTTCCGCAAGGGCGCGGACGGCAAGTTCGTGTGGCCCGGTTATGGCGAAAACATGCGCGTCCTGAAGTGGATGATTGATCGCGTTGAAGGCAACAAGCAGGACGGTGTCGAGCACATCACCGGCGTGAGCCCGCGCTATGAAGATCTGAACTGGACGGGACTGGACTTCAGTGCTGAGCAGTTTGCGACGGTGACCAGCATCGACAAGGCAGCTTGGCAAGCCGAGTTGAAGTTGCATTCCGAGCTGTTCAAGCAGCTGGAGCATCATCTGCCCAAGGAATTGCCGCAGACGAAGGCTGCGATCGAGCAGCGTCTGGCGGCCTGATTAGCGTCAGCGCTTAAATGAGAAAGCCCGATGGATGCGAGTCCATCGGGCTTTTTTGTTTCTGCTTATTTTTTAATAACAACGCTGTTTGCAATCAGGTTCATTCGCCCCAAAGCAAAAAACCCCAGTCAATTGCTTGACTGGGGTTTTCTGGGCTGTAAGAGCCTGACGATGACCTACTTTCACACGGGAACCCGCACTATCATCGGCGCTG
>NZ_JBXASW010000113.1:0-8807 GCF_058809745.1 Variovorax sp. MPBD4-3 | reverse complement strand
CCACCCAACCCCATTTCGAGTCCCCGCGCGGCCCCTCGGTCGAACTCATCAAGCTGCTGCGCGAGAAGTCGCCGCAGCAGATATCCGAGCTGATGCACCTGTCGGACAAGCTCTCTGCCCTCAACGTGGCCCGCTACGAGGCCTGGTCGAGCAAGAGCACGCCCAGGAACGCCCGCCAGGCCGCCTTCGCCTTCGACGGCGACGTCTACGGCGGCCTGGACGCCCGCACGCTCACCCGGGCGCAGCTCGACTGGGCGCAGGACCACGTCTGCATCCTCAGCGGCCTCTACGGCCTGCTGCGCCCGCTCGACCTGCTGCAGCCCTACCGCCTCGAGATGGGCACCGCCCTGGCCAACCGCCACGGCAAGGACCTCTACGCCTTCTGGGGCTCGCGCATCGCCGAGCACCTGAACGAGCGGCTCGCGGCCGACCGCACGCCG
The DNA here is from genome assembly GCF_058809745.1 of Variovorax sp. MPBD4-3. NCBI lineage: Bacteria > Pseudomonadati > Pseudomonadota > Betaproteobacteria > Burkholderiales > Comamonadaceae > Variovorax > Variovorax sp. MPBD4-3. The sequence continues at coordinate 8,367 of NZ_JBXASW010000113.1, read as the reverse complement.
GTGGTCGTCAACGTGGCCTCGCAGGAGTACTTCAAGTCGGTCGACAGGAAGGTGCTCAAGGCCCGTGTGGTCGAATGCGTGTTCGAGGAGTGGAAGGGCGACAAGTACAAGATCGTCAGCTTCTTCGCCAAGCGCGCCCGCGGCCTGCTGGCCCGATGGGCGGCGCAGCACAAGGCAGCGACGCCCAAGGCACTGGAAAAGTTCGACCTCGAGGGTTATGGTTTCGACGCTCAAGTGTCGACAGCCGAAAGGCTGGTGTTCAGGAGAAGGCTGGGATGACCCCCAGTCTTCGCGCACTTCGTGTCGCTTCGCCAACCCCCTTCCAGGGGGCAACACCGGCGGCCCGGCAATGCCGGTTCCGCGGTGTTGCTGGCGCGAGCAGCGGTGGTTTCATGCGTCTTGAGTCTTGGCGCAACTTGGAGGTTTACTGAGATGTCGCAAGCGATCAGTCCGGAACTGCGCGAATGGCTGGTGGCCCAGCTCGCGGCCGGGCACTCGGTGCCGGCGCTGCGCGCGTCCATGCGCGCGGCCGGCTGGCATGACGCCGCCGCCGATACGGCGCTGGCCCAGCTCGAAGCCGGTTTTCCCAACGTCGAGGTGGCGCTGCCGCCCGTGCGCACCGAAATGCCCGGCCCCGACCTCGACGGCGCGCCGCTGTACCTCGATGCCGGCGACCGCCGCGTGCAGGTGCTGCAGACCATGCGGCATCCGCGCGTGGTGGTGTTCGGCAACCTGCTGTCGGGCGAGGAGTGCGAGGGCCTGATCGCCGCCGCGCGGGTGCGGCTGGCGCGCTCGCTCACCGTGGAAACGCGCACCGGCGGCGAGGTGCTCAACGTCGACCGCACCAGCGACGGCATGTTCTTCGAGCGCGGCGAGAACGAGATCGTCGCGCGCCTGGAGCAGCGCATCGCCATGCTGCTGCGCTGGCCGCTCGAGTTCGGCGAGGGCCTGCAGATCCTGCGCTACGCCCCCGGCGCGCAGTACCGCCCGCACTACGACTACTTCGACCCCGGCGAGCCCGGCACGCCCACCATCCTCAAGCGCGGCGGCCAGCGCGTGGCCACGCTCGTCATGTACCTGCAGGAGCCCGAGGGCGGCGGCGCCACCACCTTCCCCGACGTGGGCCTCGAGGTGGCCCCGGTGCGCGGCACCGGCGTGTTCTTCAGCTACGACCGGCCCGACCCCGTCACCCGCACCCTGCACGGCGGCGCGCCGGTGCTGGCGGGCGAGAAGTGGGTCGCCACCAAGTGGCTGCGCGAGCGCGAGTTCAAGTAGGCAAAAAGGAACCGATGAAAGTCACCGCCAACGGGCTGCAGATCGAAGTCGACGACACCGGAGGCGAAGGGCGCCCCGTCATCCTGCTCATCATGGGCCTGGGCATGCAGCTGGTGGCATGGCCGAACGGCTTCGTGCAGCGGCTGGTGGACGCGGGCTTTCGCGTGGTGCGCCACGACAACCGCGACATCGGCCTGAGCCAGGGCTTCGACCACGCGGGCACCGGCAACGTGGTGTGGCAGACCATCCGCCACCGGCTCGGCCTCAAGGTGCGCTCGGCCTACACGCTGCAGGACATGGCGCTCGATTCGCTCGGCGTGCTCGACGCGCTGGGCATCGCGCGGGCGCACATCGTCGGCGCCTCGATGGGCGGCATGATCGCCCAGCGCATCGCCGCCTTCGCACCCCAGCGCAGCACCAGCCTCGTGAGCATCATGAGTTCCAGCGGCGCGCGCGGCCTGCCCGGGCCGCGCCGCGAGGTAACGGCCATGCTCATGCGCCGGCCCCTGGGCAAGAGCGAGGCCGAACTGGTGACGCACAGCATCAGGCTGTTGCGGCTGATCCAGAGCCCCGCCTACCCGCAGACCGACCAGGAGCTGGCCGAGCGCCTGACCTTCAGCATGCGGCGTTCCTACCACCCGGCCGGCCTGATGCGGCAGATGCTCGCCATCGGCGCGGACGACGAGCGCCCCCAGGTGCTGCCACGCATCCAGTGCCCGGCGCTGGTGCTGCACGGCGACGCCGACGCGCTCGTGCCCATGGCCTGCGGCGAAGACACCGCCCGGCGCATTCCGGGCTCGCGTTTCGTTTCCGTACCCGGCATGGGCCACGACCTGCCGCCCGAGGTGTGCGCCATCCTCGCCAACCACATCGCACCGTTCGCGCACGCGGCCGAAGCCCGAGATCCAAAGCCATGAGCACAGACCACAACCCCAACACCCCCGAGCAATCGCAACTGGGCCGCGCCTCGGCCTACGCGGACCGCTACGACCCCTCGCTGCTGTTTCCCATCGCGCGCGCCACGCAGCGCGAGGCCATGGGCATCAAGTCCGGCGCCTTGCCCTTCTTCGGCGCCGACCTGTGGACCGCGTTCGAGGTGAGCTGGCTCAATGCGCGCGGCAAGCCGCAGCTGGCCATCGCGCACTTCACCATCCCGTGCGAGACGCCCAACATCATCGAAAGCAAGAGCTTCAAGCTCTACCTGAACAGCTTCAACAACAGCACCTTCGCCAGCATCGACGCCGTGCGCGAGCACCTGCGCACCGACCTCGCCGAGGCCGCCTGGCGCGGCAGCGACCAGTCGGGCGGCATCGGCGTGAAACTGCTCACGCCCGAGCTGTTCGACCGCGAACCGGTGCATGAGATCGACGGCCTCGACCTCGACCGGCTCGACATCGAGTGCACCCGCTACCAGCCCGCCCCCGATCTGCTGAGCAGCGACAGCACGCAGGTGCACGTGAACGAAACCCTCACCAGCCGCCTGCTGAAGAGCAACTGCCTCGTCACCGGCCAGCCCGACTGGGGCAGCGTGCAGATCCGCTACAGCGGGCCGCCCATCGACCAGGCCGGGCTGCTCGCGTACATCGTGAGCTTTCGCAACCACAACGAATTCCACGAGCCCTGCGCCGAGCGCATGTTCACGGACATCTGGAGCCGCTGCAAGCCCACCAAGCTCGCGGTGTATGCGCGCTACACGCGGCGCGGCGGACTGGACATCAACCCGTTCCGCACGAGCTGGCCGCAGGCGCTGCCGGCGAACATCCGTACCGCGCGGCAGTAGGCCGCCGGGGCTTTGCCGAAGCCCCTCTTCGGAAACCCGAAACCCGCGCCCGCCGCTCCTGTGGCATTCTGGATTTGCCCGCCGATCGCGCGGGCGAACATCCGGAGCACAGACAAGCATGGTTGAAGGAAAAGTGGTCGTCGTCACCGGCGCGGGCGGCGGCATCGGGCGCGACATCGCGCTGGCGATGGCGGCGCATGGCGCGAAGGTGGTGGTCAACGACATCGGCGCCGCGCTCGACGGCGAAGGCGGCAGCGCGGGCCCCGCGCAGCAGGTGGTCGACGAGATCCGCGCGGCAGGCGGGCAGGCCGTGCCCAACACCGACAACGTGGCCGATGCCGCCAGCGCCGCGCGCATCGTGCAATGCGCGCTCGACAGCTTCGGCCGCATCGACGCGGTGGTCAACAACGCGGGCATCCTGCGCGACCGCTTCTTCCACAAGATGTCGGTCGACGAGTGGGACTCGGTGCTCAAGGTGCATCTTTACGGCTCGTATTACGTGAGCCGCGCCGCCGCCACGCACTTCAAGGAGCAGAACTCGGGCGCGCTGGTGCACATGACCTCGACCTCGGGCCTCATCGGCAACTTCGGGCAGGCCAACTACTCGGCGGCCAAGCTCGGCATCGTCGCGCTGTCGAAGTCGATCGCGCTGGACATGCAGAAATTCAACGTGCGCTCCAACTGCATCGCGCCCTTTGCCTGGAGCCGCATGATCGGCGCCATTCCCACCGACACCGACGAGCAGCGCGCCCGCGTCGACAAGATCAAGCAGATGACGCCCGCCAAGGTCGCGCCGCTTGCGGTGTACCTGGCGAGCGACGCGGCCGGCGCGGTCAACGGGCAGATCTTCTCGGTGCGCAACAACGAGATCTCGCTCATCAGCCAGCCGCGCCCGGTGCGCTCCATCCACCGCTCCGAGGGCTGGACGCCGCAGAGCATCGCCGAGCACGCCATGCCCGCGATGCGCGCCAGCTTCTTCCCGCTGGACCGTTCGGCCGACGTGTTCAGCTGGGACCCGGTCTGAGGACAAACCCGCAGCAGTCCGGGCGCGGCTTCGGCTTCATTCGCCGGACAATGCGCGTTCCCTTCCTCCTTCGTGCCCGCGCCCGGTGAACCTGCACTTCGACCTGTTCGACCTGAAACTGTTCGTCTACGTGGCGGACGCGCACAGCCTCACGCGCGGTGCGGAGAAAGCCTGCATCTCGCTGGCCGCGGCCTCCACCCGCATCAAGCAGATGGAAGAGGCCGTGGGCGGCAAGCTGCTGCACCGCAGCGCGCAGGGCGTGACGCTCACTGCCGCCGGGCAGGCCGTGCTGTATCACGCCAAGCGCGTGATGCAGCAGATGGAGCACCTGCGCTGCGACATGCAGGACTTCGGCAAGGGCATCAAGGGCCATGTGAGGGTGTTCGCCAACACCACGTCGATCACCGAATACCTGCCGCAGAAGCTGGCCGGTTTCCTCACGCAGCATCCTGCCGTGCAGGTGGACCTGCGCGAATACCTGAGCGAGGAGATCGTGCGCGCGGTGGCCGACGGCGAGGCCGACATCGGCATCCTCGCGGGCGACGTGCACACCGGCGACTTCGACGCGCGCCCCTTCGGCAGCAACCAGCTCGTGCTGGTCGTGCCCACCACGCATCACCTGGCGGGCGCGCCCTCCGTGGCATTCGCCGACACGCTCGACGAGCAGCACGTGGGCCTGCACCACGGCAGCGCCATCCACCGCTTCCTGCAGCGCCGCGCCGAGCTGGCGGGCCGGGGCTTCAACCCGCGCATCCAGGTGAGCAGCTTCGAGGCCATCTGCCTGATGATCGAGGCGGGTGTGGGGGTGGGCGTGCTGCCGGCGTCTTCGGCGCAGCGCCTGTCGATGGCGATGCGCATCTCGACCGTGGCGCTCAGCGATGCCTGGGCCGAGCGCGAGCTGAAGCTGATCGCGCGCAACCGCGATCAGCTGCCGGCCTCCGCGCGCGAGCTGTTCGACCACCTTGTTTCGCACTGAGGGCGCGCACGCCATGTCCGCCGACCTGAAGTCGCTGCGCCTGTTCGTGACCGTGGCCGACCACGGCAGCATCAGCGAAGGCGCCAAGCGCTGCCACATCGCGCTTGCGGCCGCCAGCAAGCGCATCTCCGACCTCGAGGCCCGAGCCAGGCTGCCGCTGCTGGTGCGCCATGCGCGCGGCGTCACGCTCACTTCGGCGGGGCATGGCCTGCTGCTGCATGCGCGCGCCGTGCTCTCGGCCATGGACCGCCTCGGCGCCGAGTTCGACGATTTCCAGAACGGCGTGGCGGGCGTGGTCAGCATCACGGCCAACGCGTCGACCATCGCGCAGTTCCTGCCGGCGCAGATCGGCTCCTTCCTGCGGCTGCACCCGGTGCTGAAGATCGACCTGCAGGAGCGCGCCAGCACCGAGGTGGTCAAGGCCGTGCAGGCGGGCCTGGCCGACATCGGCGTGATCGAGAGCCATACGCCCGCCGACGGCCTCGAATGCCTGCCGTACCGCGACGACGAACTGGCCGTGGTGATCGCGCGCGACCATCCTCTGGCCCGGCGCAAGCGCATCGGCGTGGAAGAGGTCTTGCGCTACGACCATATCGTGGTGCGCGAAGGCACCGCGTTGCACCGGGTGCTGCTGGCCGCCGCGCTGGAGGCGCAGGTGCCGCTGAAGGTGCGCATGCAGGTGGGCAGTTTCGACATGGTGTGCCGCATGGTGGAGCAGGGCGTGGGCATCGGCGTGCTGCCTTATGCGGCCATCCTGCCGCAGCTGCAGATACTGCGGCTGCGCTGCCTGAAGCTCGACGCGCCATGGGCGCTGCGCCGCCACCTGCTGTGCGTGCGCAGGCAGCAGGACCTGACCGTGGCCGCGCGCTCCGTGCTCGAGCACCTCGGCCGGCCGGACTGAACGCGAGGGCGCGCGAGCCTTCGCGCCGCGCGAAGCCTCGCGCTCGCCAAAAACGAATTGTTCTCCCGTGGCCCGCGCGCAAAGATCGCGCAAACCAAAGGAGACACCCTTGAAGATCGTTCGCGTCAGCGCCACGCCGCTGAACATTCCCGTGACCATCGACGTGGTCGGCCTGAACAAGCAGACCTCGCTGTCGCTGTGCCTTACGGAGATCGAGACCGACACCGGCCTCGTCGGCCACGGCATGACCGCCATCACCGAGGAAGAAATCATCGCCGCCGCCGTGCGCGAAGTGGCCGGCCCCGCGCTGATCGGCGAAGACCCGATGGCCACCGAGCGCCTGTGGGAGAAGCTCTACTGGCTGCTCTCGCCGCGCGGCCAGACCGGCTATGCCAGCCACACCATCGCCGCGCTGGACATCGCGCTGTGGGACATCAAGGCCAGGGCGCTTGGCCAGCCGCTGTGGCGCCTGCTGGGCGGCGCGCGCGTCAGGGTGCCGGTGTACGCCACCTTCGGCTTCGGCTTCTTCGAGCGCGACCAGCTCGCCGCCGCCGCCAGGCTGTGGGTCTCCCAGGGCTTCCAGCGCCTGAAGATGACCGTCGGCAACCACGCGCTCGCGCGCCGCGACGAGCCACGCCCGCTCGACGAGGTCATCGCCGAGGACGTGCGCCGCGTGGCGGCGGTGCGCGAGGCGGTGGGCCCCGACGTGAAGCTGTACGTCGACGCCAACTGCGGCCTCGACCTGTTCCACGCCACCGAGCTGGCGCACCGCATCGAGCCCTACGGCATCAGCTTCTTCGAGGAGCCGCTCACGCAGAACGACGTGCGCCAGATGGCCCAGCTGCGCGCGCGCACCCGCATTCCGCTGGCCTGCGGCCAGAACGAGGGCCTGGCCTTCCGCTTCCGCGACCTGCTGGTGAACCAGGCCGCCGACGTGCTCCAGCCCAACGTGACCATCTCTGGCGGCTACTCGCAGGTGCTGAAGGTCGCGGGCATGGCGCAGGCCTTCAACGTGCCCATCGACAACGGCGGCGCCTGGCCCTTCCACAACATGCACCTGCATGCGGGCGTGTCGAACGGCGGGCTGGTCGAGTACCACTACGTGGCGGTGCAGATGCTCAAGCAGATCTTCGACGGCCTGCCGGTGCCCGACCAGGGCTGGCTCACGCTGCCCGAGACGCCGGGCCTGGGCTTCGCTCCCAATGCCGACCGCGTGCGCGAGCTGGCGAAGCTGCCGACCTCGCACGGCAAGGGCAAGGCCTGAGCAGCCGGCCGGCGATTCAGACCAAGACAACGGAGACAAGATGAAAGCCAGACAAGCGATTCGACCCGAGCGCCGCCATGCACTGCGCGCGATGGCGGCCCTGGGCCTTGCGGGTGCCTTTGCCCTCGCGGCGCCCGTGGCCCGGGCCCAGAAGTACCCCGACAAGCCGATCCGCCTCGTGGTCGGCTATTCGGCCGGCGGCGGCGTGGATGCGGTGGCCCGCCTGCTCGGCGTGCGCCTGTCGGCCGTGCTGGGCCAGCAGGTGCTGGTGGAGAACCGCACCGGCGCCACGGGGCTCATCGCGGCCGAGTTCGTCGCCAAGGCGCCGCCCGACGGCTACACGCTGATGATGGGCGACAGCGCCTTGCTCATCGCCAAGCTGCTGCAGCCGAAGATCGGCATCGATCCGCTCACCAGCTTCAAGCCGGTGGCGGGCGCGTTCATCTCGCCGCTGATGATCGTCGCCAACAACGACTTCCCCGCGAAGACGCCCGCGGAGCTGGTGAAGGAACTCAAGGCCAATGCCTCGCGCTATTCGTATGCCACGTCGGGCGTCGGCACGGTGCAGCACCTGGGCTTCGAGATGCTCAAGCAATCCACCGGCAGCTCGGTGGTGCATGTGCCTTACCGCGGCGCCGCGCAGATCGTGCCGGACGTGATCGGCGGGCAGATTCCCCTTGGCGTGGTGAGCGCGACGGCAGGCATGGCGCAGGCCAAGGCGGGCAAGCTGCGCGCGGTGGCGCTGATGAACACGGCGAAGCTCGAAGGCGCGGAGAGCGTGCCGCCGCTGGCCGATGCGTTGCCGGGCTTCGATGTGGCGCCGCGCATCTTCGTGCTGGCGCCGGCTGGCACACCGAACGAAGTGGTCGAGCAGCTGTCGGCTGCGGTGAAGTCGGTGCTCGACTCGCCGGAGGCAGGTGCTGCTGCCGCGGCGCAGGGCACGCTGCGTGCCTATTCAACGCCATCGCAGCTTGGGAAGGACATGGCTGCGGAGACTTCGCGGTGGAAGAAGATCATTTCTGACCAGCGCATCGTGGCTGAGGGGAACTGATTTCTGCTGTTTCAGGGCTCGCTCACGCCGACGGGGTACCTTGCTCCGCGAATGTCCCCCGGGGCTTCGCCCCTCCTCCTTTATTTCGCTGCGCAA
>NZ_JBXASW010000112.1:0-8884 GCF_058809745.1 Variovorax sp. MPBD4-3 | reverse complement strand
CACCCCGACCCTCCCCTGAAGGGGAGGGGGCCAACCCAACTTCCAGTTTCATGATGCTTCGACGAACCCTTCACTGCGCACTCGCCGCCATGCTCCTCATGGCATCGGCCGCCCACGCGCTGACCGCCGACGAAGCCCGGGCCATCGCCTCCGGCGAATCCGAAGCCCGCATCGCCGCGCTCAACAAGGCCGTGCTCACGGCCGACGACAAGACCGCCGCCTTCATCCAGGCCATGTCAGACGACGCGGTCAAGTACACCGAGGACAAGGTCTTCGTGATGAAGGACGACAAGGGCTACGACCCCGTCACCGGCGCCGAGCTGAAGGTGCCCGACACCGCGGAAGACGTCGTCAACAACAACCTCATGCGCGGCGCGCTCGATGCCGCGCAGGCCGCGCTCAAGCTCTCCAGCAAGGACGACGCCGTGCGCGCCGAAGCCGCGCAGGCGCTCTTCAAGGAGCCCGACGAATCGCGCGTGCCCATGGTCGAGAAGGCGCTGGCCGCCGAGACCAACCCCAAGATCAAGGCGCAGCTCGAACTGGTGCGCGCCGCCAGCATGCTCACCAGCGCCGACAAGGCCAGGCGCCTCGCCGCCGCCAAGGAACTGGGCAACAACCGCAACCCCGACACCAAGCTGCTGCTCAACCAGCGCCTGGCCGACGAGACCGAGGCCGACGTCAAGGCCGCCATCGTCGCGTCCATCGCCAGCATCGACGGCTCGCTGGTCTGGGGCGACCGCATCAACGCCGTGTTCAGCGGCATCAGCCTGGGCTCCGTGCTGCTGCTGGCCGCGCTGGGCCTGGCCATCACCTACGGGCTGATGGGCGTGATCAACATGGCCCACGGCGAGCTGATGATGATCGGCGCCTACGCCACCTACGTGATGCAGGGCATCTTCCAGAAGTACATGCCGGAGGCGGCCTTCGGCTGGTACCTGGTCGCCGCCATTCCCGTGTCCTTCCTCGCGTCGGCGCTGGTGGGCGCGGTGCTGGAGCGCGGCGTGATCCGTTTCCTCTACGGCCGCCCGCTCGAGACGCTGCTCGCCACCTGGGGCATCAGCCTGATGCTGCAGCAGCTGGTGCGCTCGCTGTTCGGTGCGCAGAACGTCGGCGTCGAGAACCCCGGCTGGATGAGCGGCGGCTTCACCATGCTGAGCAACGTCACGCTGCCGTGGAACCGCATCTGCATCATCATCTTCGCCGCCCTGGTGTTGCTGGCGATGGGCTGGCTCATCGGCAAGACGCGACTGGGGCTCTTCGTGCGCGGCGTCACGCAGAACCGCCCGATCGCCTCGTGCATGGGCGTGAACACCGCGCGCATCGACACCTACGCCTTCGCGCTCGGCTCCGGCATCGCAGGCCTCGCAGGCTGCGCGCTGAGCCAGATCGGCAACGTCGGCCCCGACCTGGGCCAGAGCTACATCGTCGACAGCTTCATGGTTGTCGTGATGGGCGGCGTCGGCCAGCTCGCGGGCACCGTGTATGCGGCGCTGGGGCTGGGCATTCTCAACAAGTTCATCGAGGGCTGGGCGGGCGCGGTGCTTGCCAAGATCGCGGTGCTCGTTTTCATCATCATCTTCATCCAGAAGCGGCCGCAGGGCATCTTCGCAATGAAAGGCCGGAGCGCAGAGGCATGAGCAAGGTCGTACTTCCAACCAAGGGGCCGCTGCTGAGCGGCAAGGGCTGGACGGCCTTCTTCGTCGCACTCATCGTGGTGTGCGCGGTGGCGCCCGTTCTCAACATGTGGGTGCCGGTGGACAGCCCGCTGCACATGAGCGACTACGCGGTGGCGCTGGTCGGCAAGATCATGTGCTACGCCATCTGTGCGCTGGCCATGGACCTGATCTGGGGCTACACGGGCATCCTGTCGCTGGGCCACGGCCTGTTCTTCGCGCTGGGCGGCTACATGATGGGCATGTACCTCATGCGCCAGATCGGGCGCGACGGCAACTACAAGAGCGACCTGCCCGACTTCATGGTGTTCCTCGACTGGAAGACGCTGCCCTGGCACTGGACCTTCAGCGACAGCTTCATCGCCACGCTGATCCTGATCGTCGCGGTGCCGGGCCTCATCGCCTTCGTGTTCGGCTTCTTCGCGTTCCGTTCGCGCATCAAGGGCGTGTACTTCTCGATCATCACGCAGGCCATGACGTTTGCGGCCATGCTGCTGTTCTTCCGCAACGAGACGGGCTTCGGCGGCAACAACGGCTTCACCGACTTCAAGCGCATCCTGAATATTCCGATCGCCACGCAGGAAATGCGCATGACGCTGTTCGCGCTCACCGGCGCCACGCTGCTGGGCTTCTTCCTGTTCGCCAAGTGGCTCATCGGCAGCAAGTTCGGCCGCGTGCTGCAGGCCATTCGCGATGCCGAAACGCGCGTGATGTTCTCGGGCTACAACCCGCTGCCGTACAAGCTCACGATCTGGGTCATCTCCGCCGTCATGTGCGGCGTGGCCGGCGCGCTGTACGTGCCGCAGGTCGGCATCATCAACCCGGGCGAGATGAGCGCGGCCAACTCCATCGAGATCGCCATCTGGGCGGCCGTGGGCGGGCGCGCGACGCTCATCGGTCCCATCATCGGCGCCTTCATCGTCAACGGCGCCAAGAGCTGGCTCACGGTGGCCTACCCGGAATACTGGCTGTACTTTTTGGGTGCCTTGTTCATTGCTGTCACGCTGTTCCTGCCGAACGGCATCGTGGGGTTGGTGCGCAAGTGGTTGTCGAGGGAGAAGAAGCAGGCGCTGAGCGAGCCGGTGCAGGAAGCACGGCGCGCCGTGGCCGCGGAGCAGGGCGTGGAGCCCGACGCCCTGGCCTCGCTGCCGGTCGACGCGAAGGGAGCACGCGCATGACGCCCGACCTGATGGAAGCCGGCGCCGAGCGCGCCGCACGCGCCAGCGGTATTCACTACGTGAGCGGCAGCACGGAGTCGGGCGGCCGCACCGCGGACTTCGGCCGCCATGTCACGCCGGGCGAGGTCGACGTCACGCACGGCCGCATCCTCTATCTGGAAGACGTGAGCGTGAGCTTCGACGGCTTCAAGGCCATCAACAAGCTGTCGCTCGACATCGCGCCGGGCGAGCTGCGCTGCATCATCGGGCCGAACGGCGCGGGCAAGACGACGATGATGGACATCATCACCGGCAAGACGAGGCCCGATTCGGGCACCGTGTTCTTCGGCAGCACTATCGACCTGCTGCGCCACCGCGAAGCGGAAATCGCGCAGCTCGGCATCGGCCGCAAGTTCCAGAAGCCGACGGTGTTCGAGCATCTGACGGTGTTCGAGAACCTCGAACTCGCGCTCAAGACGAACAAGGGCGTGCGCGCATCGATGCTGTTCAAGCTCGATTCGGCGCAGAGCGACCGCCTGGCCGAGGTGCTGGAGACCATCCACCTCGCCGACAGCGTGTCGCGCCTGGCCGGCAACCTGAGCCACGGCCAGAAGCAGTGGCTGGAAATAGGCATGCTGCTGATGCAGGACCCGAAGCTGCTGCTGCTCGACGAGCCGGTCGCCGGCATGACCGACGAAGAGACGGCGCGCACCGCCGAGCTGTTCCTCACCCTCAAGGGCAAGCATTCGCTGATGGTGGTGGAGCACGACATGAGCTTCATCCGCACCATCTCCGAGATCGTCACCGTGCTGTGCGACGGCTCGGTGCTGGCTCAGGGCACGCTTGATGAAGTGCAGGCCGATGAGCGTGTCATCGAGGTCTATCTTGGGCGCTGAGGCCGTTGTTGTTCAGGGCGCGGCGACGGGGGCTGTCCCTTTGGGCGGCCGACGTCACCGGCCCTTCGGGCTTCCCTGCGCTGCTCGCGACGGGCGGGGTCTCGCAGAACTCGCTTCGCTCAGACAGCTGCGAGCCCTGATCCGCCCGCCGCTGCGCTGCTCGGCGGTGCCTCAACGGCCGCCCAAAGGGACAGCCCCCGTCGCCGTGGTCAGAGCCGTGCCGCGTACCGGGCGCTCCCCAAAAGAAACCAGAGAAGGAGCCCATAAATGCTGACAGTAAAAAACATCCACCAGTACTACGGCGGCTCCCACATCCTCCGGGACGTGAGCTTCGAAGCCAAGCTCGGCAAAGTCACCGTGCTGCTGGGCCGCAACGGCGTAGGCAAGACCACGCTGCTCAAGTCGCTCATGGGCCTGGTGCCCATCAAGAGCGGCAATATCGAACTCGAAGGCAAGCCCATCCACAAGGCTACCCCCTACGACCGGGCCAGGGCCGGCATCGGCTTCGTCCCCCAGGGCCGCGAGATCTTCGCGAGGCTCACCGTCGAAGAAAACCTGCGCATGGGCCTGGCCTACAAGAGCGGCGGCACGCCGATCCCCTCGGAGCTGTACGACCTGTTCCCCGTGCTCAAGCAGATGAGCAACCGAAGAGGCGGCGACCTCTCCGGCGGCCAGCAGCAGCAGCTTGCCATCGCGCGCGCCCTGGCGCCCAAGCCCAGGCTCCTCATCCTCGACGAGCCCACCGAAGGCATCCAGCCCAGCATCATCAAGGACATCGGCCGCGTCATCCGCATGCTGGCCGACCGCGGCGACATGGCCATCGTGCTGTGCGAGCAGTACTACGACTTCGCCCAGGAACTGGCCGACGACTACCTCGTGATGGAGCGCGGCGAGGTCATCGCGCGCGGCCTCGGCAAGGACATGGAAGCACAGGGCGTGCGGCAGCTGGTGGCCATCTGAGCCTTGCTGCCAGGGCCTCGCGGCCTTGCGAGTACAGGGTCTTCGGCAATTCCGTATCGGCGGGATTTCAGGGTTAACCCTAAAATCGGGCTTTGCCCGCTGCTGCCGGGCACCTCCCAGGAGCCTGGCCTTGAACGCCTCCCCAACCGCGCCGGAAAGCGCGGGCACCGACATTTCCTCCTTTTCGCTGCCTTCCGGCAAGCCCGCCAACTTCCTGCGCGCGGTGCTCGCGCTGGGCGTCGGCGGCTTCGCCATCGGCACCGGCGAATTCGTCATCATGGGCCTGCTGCCCGAAGTCGCCAAGGACATCGGCGTGAGCATTCCGCAGGCCGGCCACGTCATCAGCGCCTATGCGCTCGGCGTGGTCATCGGCGCGCCGGTGCTCGCGGTGCTCGCCGCCGGCTGGCGCCGCCGCGCCTTGCTGATCGCGCTCATGGCCGTGTTCGCGGCCGGCAACTTCGCCAGCGCCATCGCGCCCAACTACCTGCTGCTGAACCTGCTGCGCTTTGCGGCCGGCCTGCCGCACGGCACCTACTTCGGCGTGGCCGCGCTGGTGGCCGCCACGCTCGCGCCACCGGGGCGCCGCGCGCGAGCCGTGGGGCTCGTCATGCTGGGGCTTACCGGCGCCACGCTGGTCGGCGTGCCCATCGCGGCCTGGCTGGGCCAGATCTTCGGCTGGCGCGCGGCCTTCGTCTTCGTCGGCGTCATCGCGCTGGTGGCCATCGCGCTGCTGCGCCGCGACATCCCCGACATGGCCCCGGCCGCCGGCGCAAGCCCGTGGCGCGAACTCGGCGCGCTCAAGCGCAAGCAGGTGTGGTTCACGCTGGGCATCGGCGCCATCGGCTTCGGCGGCATGTTCGCGGTGTTCAGCTACATCAAGCCCACGCTGATCGAAGTGGCCGGCATGCCGCTGGGCGGCGTGCCCTTCGTGCTGGCGCTGTTCGGCCTCGGCATGGTCATGGGCAACCTCGTGGGCTCGCGGCTGGCCGACAAGTCGCTCATGCGCACCATCGGCGGCCTGCTGGTCTACGCCGCGCTGGTGCTCGCGATGTTCACCTTCGCGGCCCACAACATGGTGACCGCGTCGATCAACGTGTTCCTCATCGGCACCACCGTGGCCATCGGGCCGGCGCTGCAGATCCGCCTGATGGACGTGGCCGGCGACGCGCAGACGCTGGCGGCGGCGCTCAACCACTCGGCCTTCAACATGGCCAACGCGCTGGGTGCATGGCTCGGCGGCGTCGCCATTGCGGCCGGGCTGGGCTGGACTTCCACCGGCTGGGTCGGCGCATTGCTTGCGCTGGCGGGCATGGGCGTGTTCGGCTGGGCGATTGCCAGCGCCCGCGCCGACGCGCGTCAGCGGCCGGCGGCCATCGCCTGCTGAGCCATCGGCGCCCGCTCGACCGCGCCGATTGACAGGGCAGAGCGAACCGGACGACATTGCCGGGATGATCGATGCCAACGTGAACGCCGCCGCGTGCAAATGAAGAAGAGCGCGGCAATGCAGAAATTCTCCCGCCGACAGCTCCTTTTCAGCGGCCTCGCTGCCACTTCGCTGGGCCATCCCTTCCCGAGGCTGAACGCGCAGCCCGCGTCGCGGGCGCTGTTCACGCTGGGCGTGGCCTCGGGCACGCCTACAGCCGATGGCTTCGTGCTCTGGACGCGGCTGGCCCCCGAGCCCCTGCAAGGCGGCGGCATGGGCGATGCACCGGTCGAGGTGCGCTGGGAAGTCGCCGACGACGAGGGCTTCAGGCGCGTGGTGGCAAAGGGCGCGGCCACCGCCACGGCCGAGTTCGCGCACTCGGTGCACGTCGAGGTGCGCGGCCTTGCGCCGGGCCGCTGGTATTGGTATCGCTTCACGGCAGGCGGCGATCGCAGCCCCGCCGGGCGTACGCGCACCACGCCCGCCGATTCCGACGAAGCCTCGCAGCCGCTGCGCTTCGCCTTCGCCTCCTGCCAGCACTACGAGCAGGGCTACTACGCCGCCTACCGCGACATGGCCGCGCAGCCGCTCGACTTCGTCGTGCACCTTGGCGACTACATCTACGAAAGCTCCCGCGCTTCGCACCAGGTGCGGCGGCACGAGGGCGGCATTCCCACGCAGCTGGCGCAGTTCCGAGACCGCTACGCGCTCTACAAGGCCGATGTGCAACTGCAGGCCGCGCACGCCGCCTTCCCCTGGCTCGTGACCTGGGACGACCACGAGGTGGCCAACGACTACACGAACGACGTGTCGCCGCGCACCGTCGATCCCGCGCAGTTCCTGGCGATCCGCGCTGCCGCCTACCAGGCCTGGTACGAGCACATGCCCGTGCCCGCCAGCATGCGCCCGCGCGGCGCCGATGCCACCATCTACGGCCGCCACCGCTTCGGCCGCATGCTCAACGTGCTGCTGACCGACGGGCGCCAGTACCGCTCGCACCACGCCTGCCTGGCCGGGCGCAGTGCCTCGCCGCTGGCCGATTGCGCCGATCGCCTTTCGCCGGAGCGCAGCCTCTTCGGCGCCGAGCAGGAAGCATGGCTGGCGCGCGAGCTCGCGGCGCCGCCCGCGCGCTGGACGCTCATCGCCCAGCCCACGCTGCTGGCCGAGGCCGACCGCAAGCGCGGCCCCGATCACGGCTACTGGATGGACGGCTGGGACGGCTACGCCGCCGCCCGCGCGCGCCTGCTCGACGGACTGGCCGCGCACAAGGCGCGCGGCGGCAACGCGCTGGTGGCCAGCGGCGACGTGCACGCCTTCTGGGCCGCCGACCTGCGCCAGGGCGATGCGCAGCAGGGGCAGTTGGTCGCGACCGAATTCGTCGGCGGCGCCATCACCTCCGAAGGGCCGAGCGCCGCCAGCGTGGCCAACATGCTCGCGAAGAACCCGCACCTGCGCTACGGCCGGGCCGACAGGCGCGGCTACGCGCTCATGACGCTCGACGGGCGCGGCTGCGCGGTCGAGTTCCGCGCGGTGGAAGACGAGAAGACGGCAGATTCGCCGGTCGGCACCATGGCCCGTTTCTCGGTGGAGCGCGGTGAGCCCGGCGTGCGTGCGGAAAGCACCTGAAAGCGCCACCCGCCTGCAGGATTGCGCGGCCGTGCCTATGATGGCCGCCGCCCCTTCCATCCTCATTTCTCATCTCCCCCTGAGCGAGAACCGAACACCATGAGCATTCCCACCACCCGTCTCGGCCGCACCGGCCTTACCGTGTCCCGCCTGGCCCTGGGCACCATGACCTTCGGCCTGCAGACCGACGAGACCGTGTCGCACCAGATCCTCGACAAGGCGGCCGAGGGCGGCATCAACTTCCTGGACACGGCCGACGTGTACCCGCTCGGCGGCACCGTCGAGACCACCGGGCGCACCGAAGAAATCATCGGCCGCTGGCTGCAGAAGCAGGGGCCGGTGGGCCGCCGCCGTTTCGTGGTCGCCACCAAGGCGGTCGGCAAGGTCGGCCCCAACAGCTGGGACCAGGGCGCGTCGCGCAAGCACCTGCTGGACGCCATCGACGCGTCGCTCAAGCGGCTGCAGACCGACCACGTCGACCTGTACCAGCTGCACAGCGACGACCGCGAGACGCCGCTCGAGGAAAGCCTGGAGGCGCTCGACGTCATTGTGAAGTCGGGCCGCGCGCGCTACGTGGGCGTGTCGAACTTCCTGGCCTACCGGCTGGCCCGCGCGCTGGGCAAGGCCGAGCTGCACAAGCTCACGCGCTATGTGTCGGTGCAGCCGCGCTACAGCCTGCTGTTCCGCGAGATCGAACGCGAGCTGCTGCCGCTGGCGGGTGAGGAAGGGCTGGGCGTGATTCCCTACAACCCGCTGGCCGGCGGCCTGCTCACCGGCAAGTACAAGGCCGGCGCCAAGCCCGAGGACAACACCCGTTTCACCCTCGGCACCGCCGGCAACATGTACCAGGACCGCTACTGGAACGAACGCAGCTTCAACACCGTGGCGCAACTGCACAAGCTGGCGGACGAAGCCTGCGTGCCGCTGGCCACGCTGGCCGTGGCATGGGTCATGGCGAACCCGCTGATCACCGCGCCGCTCCTTGGCGCGAGCCGGCCCGACCAGCTCGATGCGACGCTGGCGGCCGCCGAATACAAGCTCGATCCGGCGCTGAAGCAGAAGCTCGACGAGCTGACCGCCGAATACCGCAAAGGCGACGCACCGCGCTGAACGGTGTTTCTCCTTCCCCCTCTGGGGGAAGGCCGGGAT
>NZ_JBXASW010000111.1:0-9070 GCF_058809745.1 Variovorax sp. MPBD4-3 | reverse complement strand
ATCAACAAGTGCTCTGGACGCTCACGACGGCGGGGTGCCTTGCGCAGCGAAATAAAGGAGGAGCCCGAAGGGCGGGGGACATTCGCGGAGCAAGGTACCCCGCCGGCGTGAGCGCGCCCCGAACAAAGACACGGAAAAACAAGAACCGATCTCATCGACAACCCAGCTCAAGACATGACATTACCGCCATCGACATTCAAGGTCTGCGCCGTGATGTAGCGCGCCTCGTCGCTGGCCAGGAAAACCGCCGCCCCCGCGATGTCTTCCGGCGCGCCCATGCGGCCGAGCGGCACCGCCAGCCCGACCTGCCGCTTCTTCTCTCCGGGCGGCAGGCCCTCGGCCTTGGCGAACAGGCTGTCGACATGGTCCCACATCGGCGTATCGACCACACCGGGCGCAATGCCATTTACACGTATGCCGTGCGGCGCCATCGCCAGCGCGGCGCTCTGCGTGTAGCTGATGACCGCCGCCTTGGTCGCGCAGTAGTGCGACACCAGCGCCTCGCCCCGGCGTCCGGCCTGCGAGGCCATGTTGATGACCGAAGCGCCCTGCGTGCCCGCTTCCACCATGTGCCGCAGCACCGCCTGCATCACGAAGAACATGCCCTTCACATTGACCGCGAACAGCTTGTCGAACGACGCCTCGTCGCTGTCCAGCAGCGGCGCGAGGTCGAACACCGCGGCGTTGTTGAACAGCGTGTGCACCGGCCCGAAGGCGACCTGCGCCTGCGCCAGCATGTGGGTGATGGCGGCGGTGTCGGTCACGTCGGCCGCAATGTAGGCGAGCTTGCCCGGCTGGCTCTGCTGCAGCGCGCGCACCGCGTCGGGCGCGGCGGTGGCGCGGTCGACCACGGTGCAGCGCGCGCCCTCGGCAATGCAGGCTTGCGCCACGGCCAGGCCGATGCCGCCTCCCGCGCCGGTCAGCAGCACATGACGGTCTTGAAGACGGGCGCTCATGGCCTGCTCCCTGCTTCTGCTACGAAGCGCGCAACGCGCTCGCCGGCACGGCGCACCGCGTCGACCAGGCGGGCGTCGCCGGCGATGTTGCCCCACAGCCCCGCATCGGCGCACAACGCGGCCACCGGGTCGGCCGCATCGCAGATCGCATGCGCCACCGCTTCGTCCATGCCCTGGTCCTGGTAGGCGTAGGGCAGCGCACCCTTGTGCCAGCGCTGCAGGAAGGCCAGGAACAGCGCGGGCAGCATCGCCACGCTGTCGATGCCCTGGCGCGCCGCCAGCCGCTCGCGCACCGTCGGGGCGATGAAGCCGGGAATCTTCGAGAAGCCGTCCGCCGCCACGCGCTGGTTGGTGTCGCGGATGGCGGGGTTGCCGAAGCGGTCGAGCACCACGTCGCGATAGGCCGCGAGGTCGATGGGGCTGGGAGTCAGGCAGGGAATGACGTCGTCGGTGACGTAGTCGAAGGCCATCCTGCGGATGGCCGCGTCGTGCGTGCCCTCGTGGATGAAGCCGAGCCCGACCAGCGTGCCCGCCCAGGCGATGCAGCTGTGCGTGGCGTTGAGGATGCGGATCTTGGCCTCTTCGTACGGCTGCACCGACTCGACCAGCTCAACGCCCACGCGGCCCCAGTCGGGCCGGCCGGCCGCGAAGTCGTCCTCGACGACCCACTGGATGAAGCTCTCGCCGGTGATGGCCGCCGGGTCGTCGCGTCCCGTGGCCGCCTTGACGCGCGCGCGCAGCTCGGGCGGCGGGCGTGGCGTGATGCGGTCGACCATCGCGTTCGGGCAGCGCGTGTTCGCGTTCACCCAGGCCAGCAGGCCGGCATCGCCCGCGAGTTCGATGAACTCCAGCAGCCCGGCGCGAAAGCGCTCGCCGTTGTGGCGCAGGTTGTCGCAATTCAGCAGCGTCACGGCGCCGGCATCGGCCGCCTTGCGCGCGCGCAGGATGGCGCACACCGCGCCGTAGATGGTCACGTTGTCGCCGCCGGCCTCGCCCTTGCGCGCGCGCTCCACATCGGCCGCGAGGTCGCTGAACGACAGGTCCAGCCTGCCCTTGTTGTCGAGGTAGTAGCCGGCCTCGGTCACGGTGAAGGACACGATGCGGGTCGACGGCGCCGCGCCGCGCGCGACCACGTTCGCCAGCGAGCGCTCCCACGGCAGCACCTCGCGGATGGCATCGATCTGCTCGTAGCGGTATTCGCCCGCGGGCGACACGGTCTCGAGCGTGTAGCGCCCGCCCTGCGCCTGCAGCGCCGCGACGATGTCGGCCATGTCCGGCCGGATGTTGGCGCCCGACAGCGACCAGCGGGTGTCGCCCGCGTCGATTAGCCGCTGCAGGTACACCGCCTGATGGGCCCGATGGAACGAGCCCAGGCCGAGATGAAGCACCGTGAACTCCGTGGGAGCCGGTGGAATTTGCGCGATGGTCACGGGAATGTCCGTTGAAAAGGCGTTGGAAGAAATCTGGAATCGATCACGCGCCGACCGAGCGGCCTTCGCGGTTGAACAGGTGCAGCACCGACGGATCGAGCTCCACCGCCACGTCGTCGCCGGCCTGCAGCGGCGTGCGGTCGTTCTGCCGCGCGATCAGCGGCACGCCGCCCACGTCGACGTGGATGAGCGTGTCGGCGCCCAGCGCCTCGATCAGCTCGACGCGGCCCTGCACGTCGCTCACCGGCGCGCCCTGCTTCGGATGCACGCGCAGGCCTTCCGGCCGCACGCCCAGGAAGCCGTCGCTCGGCAGCCTGCCGCCGGTGGCGGCCGAGAAGCTGGGAATGGCATTGGCCGCCACCATGTTCATCGACGGCATGCCGATGAACTGCGCGACGAACTGGTTGGCCGGGTGGTCGTACAGCTCCAGCGGCGTGCCGACCTGCTCGATCAATCCATCCTTGAGGACCACCACGCGGTCGGCCAGCGTCATGGCCTCCACCTGGTCGTGCGTGACGTAGATGGTGGTGGCGCCGAGCGCGCGGTGCAGCTTGTGGATTTCCACCCGCGTGTTGCCGCGCAGCGCCGCGTCGAGGTTCGACAGCGGCTCGTCGAACAGGAACACCTTGGGCGCGCGCACGATGGCGCGGCCGATGGCCACGCGCTGGCGCTGGCCGCCCGACAGGTCCTTGGGCGTGCGGTCGAGGTACTGCGTGAGATTGAGCGTCTTGGCCGCGTACTCGACCTTGGTCTTGATCTCGTCCTTCGGCACGCCCGCCAGCTTCAGCGCGAACGACATGTTGTCGTACACGCTCATGTGCGGATACAGCGCGTAGCTCTGGAACACCATCGCCAGGTCGCGCTTGCCCGAAGGCGTCCAGGTGATGTCCTTGCCGTCGAGCAGCAGGTTGCCGCTGGTGATGGGCTCCAGCCCGGCAATCAGCCGCAGCAGCGTCGACTTGCCGCAGCCCGAGGGCCCGACGAAGACGATGAACTCGCCCTTCTTTATCTGCAGGTCGACGCCCTTGATGATGTGGATGTCACCAAAGCTCTTCTTGATGTTCTTGAGTTCGAGGTAGGCCATTCACGACTCCTTGATGTTTTGTGAGCGGGCAAGCGAGGTGCCCACAGCGCTTGAGAGCGCGCAGCGCAATCCGGGAGCTGCCGCGGAACCGGCTTTGCCGGGCCGCTGGCGGCGCCTACGCGAGGGGGTTGGCGAAGCGACACGAAGTGCGCGAAGACTGGGGGTGGTGTTCATTTCACGGCACCGAAGGTCAGGCCTTGGACCAGCTGCTTCTGGCTGAACCAGCCGAACACCACGATGGGCGCGATGGCCATCAGCGAGGCGGCCGACAGCTTGGCCCAGAACAGGCCCTCGGGGCTGGAGTACGAGGCGATCAGCGTGGCCAGCGTGCCGGCCTTGGCGGAGGTGAGGTTGAGCGCCCAGAAAGCTTCGTTCCAGCTCAGCACCAGGCACAGCAGCCCGGTCGATGCGAGCCCGCCCACCGACAGCGGCAGCACCACGTGGCGGAACTCGGTCCACAGGCTGGCGCCGTCCATGCGCGCGGCCTCCAGGATCTCGTTGGGAATGTCCTTGTAGGCGCTGTAGAGCATCCACACCATGATCGGCAGGTTCGACAGCGTGAACACGATGGTCAGCGCGGGCAGCGAGTCGAGCATGCCGGCGGTCTGCGCCAGCACGTAGATCGGCACCAGCGCGCCCACGGCCGGCATCATCTTGGTGGAGAGCATCCACATCAGGATGTCGCGCGTTCTCTTCGTGCGAAAGAACGCCATCGAATACGCCGCCGGCGCCGCGATCAGCAGGCCGATGACGGTCGAGCCCAGGCTGGTGATGAGCGAGTTGCGCGCATACAGCAGGTAGTCGCTGCGGCGCTGCACCTCGCCGAAGTTGTCGAGCGTGGGCTCGAAGATGAAGAGCGGCGGCACGTGGATGGCCTGCAGTTCCGTCTTGAAGGCCGTGAGGAACAGCCAGCCGAGCGGAAAGAACAGCAGCAGCGCGACGGCCCACGCACCCACGGTGCGCAACGCCTGCGGCAGGAAATTGCTGGGAGCTTGTTGTTGTTGCATGACGTGTGCGCCTCAGTCGAGGTTCTTGCCGATGATCCGGATCAGGAACACGGCAACGATGTTCGCCAGCACCACCGCGAACAGCGCGCCGGCCGAAGCCACGCCCACGTCGAAGTTCATGAGCGACTGCTTGAAGATCATGTAGGTCATGTTGGTGCTCGCGTTGCCCGGGCCGCCGTTGGTGGTGATGGCGATCTCCGCGAACACGCTGAGCAGGAAGATCATCTCGATCATGATCACCACCGCCATCGGGCGGCCCAGGTGCGGAATGGTGAGATAGAAGAAGCGCTGCACCGGGCTCGCGCCGTCCATGCGCGCGGCCTCCATCTGCTCGCGGTCGAGCGACTGCAGCGAGGTGATGAAGATCAGGCAGGCGAAGGGCAGCCACTGCCAGGCCACCATGATGATCACCGACAGCAGCGGGAAGTCGGTGAGCCAGTCCACCGGCTGCGCGCCGAAGAAGCGCCACAGGTCGGCCAGCACGCCGTAGATGGGGTTCATCATCATGTGCTTCCACAGCAGCGCGTTGACCGCGGGCATGACGAAGAACGGCGAGATCAGCAGCACCCGCACGATGCCGCGCCCGGGAAAGGGCTCGTTCACCAGCAGCGCCAGCAGCACGCCCAGCACCACGGTGATGACGATCACGCTGCCGATCAGCAGCAGCGTGTTCCATGTGGCGGGCCAGAAGTCGGGATCGGTGACGAAGTAGTGAAAGTTCTCGATGCCCGCGAACGTGCGCTCGCCGGGCTGCATGAGGTTGTAGTTGACGAACGAGAAGTACAACGTCATCAGCAGCGGCACGATCATCCAGAGGAAGAGCGTGAGCACCGCGGGCGCCATGAGGGCGCGGGGCAGGAGTCTTTTCATGAGGTATCCCTTCTTGTGGTCCCTGGCTCCTTCCCCCTTTGGGGGAAGGCTGGGATGGGGGCTGCCCCTGTTCAGGCGCGGCGTTGTCGCGAGCGCCGCGTGCCCCCACCCCGACCCTCCCCCAGCGGGGGAGGGAGCAAGCCCGGCTTGGCTTACTTGTAGTAGCCCGCCTTCTTCATCTCGCGTTCCGCCGCCGTCTGCGAGGTCTTAAGCGCCTGGTCCACCGTGACCTTGCCCGACAGCGCCGCGCTCATCTGCTGCCCCACCGCCACGCCGATGGCCTGGAACTCGGGAATGGCCGCGTACTGCACGCCGACGTACGGCGACTTGGGCAGCGTGCTGTCGGTCAGGTTGGCGCTGTCGATGGCCTTCTTTTCGGCTTCGGCGAACTTCGCGACCTTCTGGAACTCGGGGTTCGCGTAGGTCGACTTGCGCGTGCCGGTCGGCACCGAGGCCCAGCCGGTTTCCTTGGCCACCAGGTTGATGTAGTCCTTGGAAGTGGCCCACTTGATGAACTTCTGCGCCGCGTCGTCCTTGGTCGAGCTGGCGGGAATCGCGAGGTTCCACGACCACAGCCAGTTGGCGCCCTTGGGCGTGACGGCGGTCGGTGCCTGCGCGAAGGCCACCTTGTCGGCCACCTTCGACTGCTTCGGGTCGCTGATGAACGAAGCCGCGATGGTGGCGTCCACCCAGGCCGCGCACTTGCCTTCGTTAAAAAGCGCCAGGTTCTCGTTGAAGCTGTTGGCCGAGGCGCCCGGAGGGCCGTCCTTCTTCATCATGTCGACGTAGAAGGTGATCGCATCCTTCCAGGGCTTGGTGTCGATCTGCGGCTTCCACTGCATGTCGAACCACTGGCCGCCGTTGGTGTTGACCAGCGTGGTCAGGAAGGCCATGTTGTCGCCCCAGCCCGGCTTGCCGCGCAGGCACATGCCGTACACGCCGTTCTTGGGGTCGTTGGCCTTGTCGGCGAACTCCTTCACCTGCGCCCAGGTCGGCTGGTCGGCGAACTTCACGCCCACCTTGTCGGCCAGGTCCTTGCGGTACATGAGCATGGAGCTCTCGCCGTAGAACGGGGCCGCGTAGAGCTTGCCCTCGTAGGACAGGCCGTTGCGGATGGCCGGCAGCAGGTCGTCGATGTCATAGGCGGCATCGGTGGCGATGGGCTTGAGCCAGCCCTTCTTCGACCAGATCGGCGCCTCGTACAGGCCGATGGTCATCACGTCGAACTGGCCGCCCTTGGTGGCGATGTCGGTGGTCACGCGCTGGCGCAGCGTGCCTTCTTCCAGCGTGACCCACTTGAGCTTGATGTCGGGGTTGGCCTTCTCGAAGAAGGGCGTGAGCTTCTGCATCTCGATCATGTGGCCGTTGTTGACGGTCGCGATCACGAGTTCGGTGGCGGCCTGGGAAACGACGCCCGTGCCGATGAGTGCGAGGACGAAGCCCGCTTTCAGAAAACGCTTCATGTTGTCTCCTAGAGGTGAGCGACGCCCTGTTGTTGTCGGGTCGCCGTGCCGGGAATTCTGGAGAAGCGCGCCTGCGGCTTTGGTACTTCGAATGTCGGCACTGGTACTTTCATGCACCAGTTGACTGGGAGATTCCCTAGTCAGCGCAATACAGCATGCATACGGGGCGGTCCAAAGGCCTCAAACGCACCGCCTCACACGCCGCCGAGCAGCTGGCGCCGGAACTGCACCGCCGCCGGCGACAGCGGCCGGCCCTCGCGGGTGATGAGGCAGATGGGCGGCACGCGCACCGGCAGCTCGATCGGCACGGTGCGCAGCACGCCCAGCCGGGCGTAGTGGCCGGCCTGCGAGGCGGGCATCACGGCCGCCATGTCGGAGTTCTCGAGCAGCGCCGTGATGGCGATCGGCGATGCCGTTTCGATGATGTCCAGCCGCGCCCGGATGCCGGCCTCGCGCATCGCCGCCTCGAAGCGCCCGCGCTGCGGCGAACCCGGCGGCTGCAGCACCCACGACCAGTGCGCCATGTCCGCCAGCGTGAGGTTGGCGCGCTCGAACACCGGATGCCCGGCGCGCACCACCACCACCTGCGACTCGCCCAGCAGCGGCACGCTCGCGTACCTGGCCTCGTCGTGCCCGTCGGTGAGCCGGCCCAGCACGAGGTCGACGTCGCCCTGCTCCAGCTGCGCCTGGATCACGTCGCTGGTCTCCACCACCACCGACACGGCCACCTGCGGATGGCGCCGGTGGTATTCCACCAGCGCCGGCGCCAGCAACTCGGGCACCGCGCCCGGCACGCTGCCCACGCGCAGCGCGCCGCTGAGGCCGGAGCGCAGCGCCAGCATCTCCTCGCGGGCGGTGCCGAAGTCGCTGAGCACGCGGTGGGCATAGCGGATCAGGATCTGGCCGTAGGGCGTCGGCTCCATGCCGCGCGCAAGGCGCTCGAAGAGCCGTTCGCCGAGCGAGTCTTCCAGCTGCTGCAGCAGCTTGGTCGCCGCCGGCTGGCTGATGTTCATGGCCTCCGCCGCGCGGCCGAGGTGCCTGTGGGTGTCGAGCCGGGCCAGCAGGAGCAGCTGGCGTGGCCGCACATGGAGCATCAGCGAGGCGTCTGTGAGGCCGGGAGTCATGCACAAAAGTATATGGATTCCCCGGCTTTTTCGATTGGATCGCAAATCCGAAGCTCCGTACGCTCGGCGCCATAACAAGCTGGAGACAACCCGATGAAGCTTTCTTTGCTGGCCCGCGCGGCGGGGCTCGCGGCGGCCCTGCTGCTCCCGACGGCCCCGCTCACGGCCGTTGCGCAGGCGCCCTACCCCGACAAGCCGATGCGCATCATGGTCGGCGCCTCGCCCGGCGGCGGCACCGACATCCTGGCGCGCGTGCTGGCCGACAAGTTCTCGCAGACCCTCAAGCAGACGGTGGTGGTCGAGAACCGCCCCGGCGCCTCGAACACCATCGCGGGCGAACTCACGGCCCGCGCGCCGGCCGACGGCGCCACCCTGCTGCTGGCCACCAACACGGCACAGGCGGTGGCGCCCCACATCCTCAAGCTCAAATACGACCCGCTCAAGGACCTGCAACCCATCGGGCTGGTGGCGGTGATGCCCAACGTGCTGGTGGTGTCGGCCAGCTCGCCCTACAAGTCGGTGAAGGATCTCGTGGCGGCCATGGCTGCCAAGCCGGGCGGCTTCAAGTACGCGTCCTCGGGCATCGGCAGCACGCAGCACGTGGGCGGCGAGGCCTTCAACCTGGCCACAGGCATGAAGTCGATCCACGTGCCCTACAAGGGCAGCTCGCAGGCACACGTCGACATCATCGCGGGCGAGGTCGACATGATGTTCGACAGCACCTCCTCGGCCATGGGCCAGATCAAGGCCGGCAAGTTCCGAGCGCTGGCCGTGAGCGCGCCCCAGCGCGCGCCCGAACTGCCCGACGTGCCCACGCTGGCCGAGCAGGGCATCAACGGCGCCGACGTGTCCACCTGGTACGGCCTGTACGTGACGGCCGGTACGCCGCGTCCCGCGGTCGAGCGGCTGAGTGCCGAACTCGGCCGCACGCTGAAGCTGGCCGACGTGCAGGCGCGCATCAAGGCGCTGGGCGGCGAACCCGGCGGCCTGACGGGCGAACCCTTCGCGGCCATGAACCGGCAGGAGTTCGAGCACTACGGCCAGCTCGTGCGCGAAGCCAACATCAAGGCCGAGTGAGCCGGCCCTTTCTGTTTTTTCCACAACGCATCCGACAACATGCCCACCCCATCCCCAAC
>NZ_JBXASW010000110.1:0-9337 GCF_058809745.1 Variovorax sp. MPBD4-3 | reverse complement strand
GACGGCGGGGTGCCTTGCGCAGCGAAATAAAGGGGGAGGCCGCAGGCCGGAGGACATTCGCGGAGCAAGGTACCCCGTCGGCGTGAGCGCGCCCCGAAAGAAGACAGCAGGCTAGCCGTGAGAAGACCCGCGCACCACCAGTTCCCCAGGCAACAACAACTGACGAGGCGGCTCCTCCAGCCCCCGCAGCCGCTCGATGAGGCAGGTAGCCGCCGTGCGGCCGATGGCGTCGGTGGGCTGGGCCACGGTGCTCAGGCCGGGACCGATGAGCGAGGCCCATTCGGGATCGTCGAAGCCGACGAAGCCCAGGTCGCGGCCGAACTGCCACCCCAGCCGTGCCATCGCCTGCGCGACGCGCAGCGTGACCACCGCATTGCCTGCGACCACCGCCGCGCGGCGGCCGCGCCTGGCGCGCTGGCGCAAGGCGCGCAGGGCCTCGTCGAGCGCATCGCTCTCGCCCTCGACGCATTCGAAAATCTCGCCCGCCACGCGCGGCTCGTGCGCCGCCACGCATGCGCCGAATGCGGCCGTGCGCTCGCGCCGAGAACTCACGCCCTTCTGCGGCTCGGTGACGTACAGCAGCTCGCGATACCCGCCCTCGACCAGATGGCCGCAGGTGGCCGTCATCGCGGCATGGTTGTCGAGAGAGACGAAGTCGGTGTGCATGCCGGTGTGGCGGCGGTCCACCAGCACGGCGGGCTTGCCGTGCAGCGTGACCGCGTCGACCACGTTGCTGCCGCGCCCCAGCGTGTTGAGGATGAAGCCGTCGACCTGGTAGCCCGCGAGCGCATCGATGGCTTCGCGCTCGCGTTCGCTCTCGTTGCCGAGGTTGAACAGCATCACCAGGTAGCCGGCGTCCTGGCAGGCCTTCTCGGCGCCGCGCAGCACCGCAACGGAATACGGATTGGTGATGTCGGCCACGATCAGGCCGATGAGCCGCGAGCGGCCATGGCTCAGCGCCTGCGCCATCGGGCTTGGCGAATAGGCCAGCTTGGCGATGGCCACCTCGACGCGCGCGGCGATGTCGGGGCTCAGCAGCCGCTCGCGGTGGTTGAGGAAGCGCGAGACGGTGGCCTTGGAGACACCGGCCGCCTCGGCGACGTCGGCTATGGTGGCGCGGCCGGTGGGCTTCATGGTCTTGCTCCTGCCCTCTCCCTGCGGGGGAGGGAAAAAAGCCTGGCACCGGTCATGCGCTTGCCGTGTCGTACGGCGCCGTCGGCTTCTCGCCGGCCAGCACCTGCAGCAGATTGGTCGTCGCCAGCTCGGCCATGGCGTGGCGCGTCTCGTGCGTGGCCGAGCCGATGTGCGGCAGCGGCGTCACGCGCGGATGCGTGCGCAGCGGCGAATCGGCCGGCAACGGCTCTTTCGCGAACACATCGAGGCCGGCTGCGCGCAGCGTGCCGTGGTCGAGTGCGTTCAGTAGCGCGTCTTCGTTCACCGTGGCGCCGCGGCCGCCGTTGATGAAGGCGGCGCCCGGCTTCATGCGCGCGAAGAAGGCGGCGTCGATCATGCCGCGCGTGGCATCGGTCAGCGGCAGCATCGCGAGCACGATGTCGGCGCGCGCGAGCAGGTCGTCCAGCGGCGTGTGCGTGGCGCGGCCTTGCAGCTCGGGCGCCTGCGCGGCCAGGTCGACCGGGCGGCGTGCGTGGTACAGCACCGGCATGCCGAAGCCCAGCGCGGCGCGGCGCGCCACGGCCTGCCCGATGCGGCCGAAGCCGAGGATGCCCAGGGTCTTGCCGTGCACGTCGGTGCCGAAGAGTTCTTCGCCGATGTTCTTGGTCCAGCGGCCTTCGCGCACCAGGTTCGACAGTTCGACCACGCGGCGCTGCGTGGCCATGAGAATCGCGAACACCGTGTCGGCCACGGTCTCGGTCAGCACGTCGGGCGTGTGGCACAGCACGATGCCGCGCTTGTGCAGTTCGGCCAGCGGGTAGTTGTCGACGCCGACCGACACGCTCGAAATCACCTGCAGCTGCGGCGCCGCGTCGAGCAGCGCGGCATCGACCGGGTGGCTGGAGCCGATCAGCCCGTTCGCGGTGCGCAGCGCGGCGGCAAAGGCCTCGGGCTCCTTGCGCGGATCGGCCACGGTGACATGGTGCGCGGCCTGCAGGCGCGCGAGCTGGTCTTCAGGCAGCGGCCGGAAGACGAGGATGTTCTTTTGCTGCGTCATGGCGTTCAGAGCCCCGCTTCTTCGAGTTGCGCCCGCGTCGGCAGGCCTTCGGTGTCGCCCAGCACCTGCACGGCGCGCGCGCCGATCCAGGCGCCGCGGCGCACCGCGTCGGGCACGCTGCGGCCTTCGAGCAGTGCGCTCACCACGCCGGCCGCGAAGCCGTCGCCCGCGCCCACGGTGTCGATCACTTCCTTCACCGGGAAGCCGTCGACGCGGCCGGTGCCGGCCACGTCGCTGTCGTAGTAGGCGCCCGCCGCGCCGAGCTTCACCACCACCAGCTTCGCGCCGCGCTCGCGGTAGAACCTGGCAACGTCCTCGGGTTTGTCGTGGCCCGTGAGCAGCAGGCCTTCTTCGATGCCGGGCAGCACCCAGTCGGCGCGCGAGGCCAGCTCGTTGACCCAGTGGCGCATGGTGTCGGTGGACGACCACAGCGTGGGGCGCAGGTTGGTGTCGAACGAGATGGTGCGGCCGGCCGCGCGCATCACGTCCATGCTTTTCAGCGCGGCCTGCAGGCTGGTGTCGGAGATGGCGGCGAACACGCCAGTGGCGTGCAGGTGGCGCGCCGAGCGCAGCCAGGCTTCGTCGACGTCGGCCGGGCCCATGTGGCTCGCGGCCGAGCCCTTGCGGTGGTATTCGATCGGCGGGTCGCTGCCGTCGGTGACGCGGCCCTTGAACTGGAAGCCGGTGCGCTGCGTGGCGTCGGTGATCACGTGCGAGCAGTCGATGCCCTCGGCGCGCATCGCGGCCAGCAGCGCGCGGCCCATCGAGTCGGTGCCCAGCCGGCTGGCCCAGCCCACCTTCAGGCCCAGGCGCGAGAGGCCGATGGCCACGTTGGTCTCGGCGCCGGCGGTGCGCTTGTGGAACGACTGGGCGTCCTCCAGCGGCCCCGGCCGGTCGGCCACCAGCAGCAGCATGGCTTCGCCGAAGAGAGCGACGTCGAAGGCGGTGGGTTCTGTCATGTCTGTTGTTCTAGCTCTGTGCGCGCGCGGCGCGGATGAAGTCGATCTGCGCGCGGGTGACGGCCGGCAGGTCGTCGCCCACGAGCGGGTATTCGATGGCATGCGGCACGTCGGCCGGCAGCGCGCGCAGCACGGCACGCCACGGCGCCACGGAATCGCCCAGCGGCACCGCCACCCACTTGTGCGGCAGGCGCTGCGCGCCCTTGCAATGCACGTAGCGCACGCGGTGGCCGAGTGCCTGCGCGGCCTGCAGCGGGCATTCGCCCACCCAGTGCCAGTTGCCCATGTCGAAGGTCATGCCGAGCGAAACGCCGGCGCGGTCGGCCACGTCGAAGAAGGTCTGCAGCGCGGCCAGCGTGCCGGCGCGCACGGTCTGGTCGTTCTCGATGACGAGTTCGATGCGCGTTTCCGCGAGCTCCACCTTCAGGCCCCAGAGTGAGCCGTGCGACGAAGCCTGGAAGTCGCCGATCGACATCTTCAGCCGCCTGGCGCCCACGCGCGTGGCGGCCGCGATGCCGCGCTTGAGCGCGGCGCTGTCGAGCCAGCCGCCCTGGGCCCACAGGCCCTCGGGGCTGGAGTACACCGATGCCAGCCCGTTCAGCGCGGGCAGTTCCGCGTCGGCGTCGCGCAGCATCTCGCCGCGCACCTCCACCGAATCGGCACCGGCGGCCAATGCCAGTTGCGAGCACCAGAGCTGGCCGTGCCGGCCCACCTCGGCCGCGCCGAAGGACGACAGAGAAATCAGGACCTCGAAGGACATCAGTGGCCTTGGTGCGAACTCAGGATCTGGCCGAGGAACTGGCGCGTGCGCTCGTCCTTCGGGTTGCCGAAGAACTCCTCGGGCGGCGCCTGCTCGATGATCCTGCCTTCGGCCATGAAGATCACGCGGTCGGCCACGCTGCGGGCGAAGCCCATTTCGTGGGTCACGCACAGCATGGTCATGCCGTCTTCGGCCAGGCCGATCATGGTGTCGAGCACCTCCTTGACCATCTCGGGGTCGAGCGCGGACGTGGGTTCGTCGAACAGCATGATCTTGGGCGTCATGCACAGCGCGCGCGCGATGGCCACGCGCTGCTGCTGGCCGCCGGAGAGCTGGCTCGGGTACTTGCCGGCCTGCTCGGGAATGCGCACCCGCGTGAGGTACTTCATGGCAATTTCCTCGGCCTGCGCCTTGGTCATGCCGCGCGAGCGCATCGGTGCGAGCGTGCAGTTCTCGAGGATGGTGAGGTGCGGGAACAGGTTGAACTGCTGGAACACCATGCCGACCTCGGCGCGCACCGCGTCGATGTTCTTGCCCCCGGCCGTGAGGTCGATGCCATCGACCACAATGCGGCCCTTCTGCACCGTCTCGAGCCGGTTGATGCAGCGGATCAGCGTCGACTTGCCCGAGCCCGAGGGCCCGCAAATCACGATGCGCTCGCCCTGGCGCACCGACAGGTCGATGCCGGTCAACACCTGGAATTCACCGTACCACTTGTTGACCGCTTCCATGCGGATGATCGATTCCGTCGTCATGCCAGGATTTCCTTCAGCTCGGCTCTCAGTTCATTTTCGGCAGATCGGCCTGCAGCCACTTTTGATACAGCTTGTTCAGCTCGCCGTTGGCGGTGTTCTTCTGCACGAACTCGTTCACCGCCTTGTGCAGCTCTTCCTGGCCGGGGCGCATGGCGATGCCCATCGACTGCTGCACCAGCGTGAACTTGTTCTCGAAGGTGTTGGCGGGCACGCGCTTGGCGATCTGCGCAGCCACGGTCACCGAGCAGCCAATGGCGTCGACCTGGCCGGAGATCAGCGCCTGCATGGCCGATGCGTCGTCGTCGAAGCGGCGGATCTCGGTGCCTTCCGGGGCGGCCTTGGTCACGGCCACGTCTTGCGTGGACGCACGGGCCACGCCCACGCGCAGGCCCTTCAGGTCGGCGGCGGCCTTGATCGGCGTCTTGCTCGCGCCGTACAGCACGATGGTGGCGGCCGCGTAGGGCTGCGAGAACTGCACCTGCTTCGCGCGCTCGGGCGTGATGGCCAGCGAAGCCACCAGCAGGTCGACCTTGTTGGTCAGCAGGAAGGGAATGCGGTTCGGGCCGGTCACCGGCACGATGTTGGCCTTGACGCCCCAGTCCTTGGCCAGCAGCTTGGCCACGTCGGCGTCGTAGCCGTCGGGCTGGTTCTTGGCGTCGGTGGTGCCGTAGGGCGGAAAGTCGACCAGCATGCCGATGGTGATCTCGCCCTTCTTCTTGATGTCGGCCACGCTCTGCGCGGAAGCGAAGGGAGCAAACACGGTCAGGGCGGCGCCGAGGCCGAGGGCTGCGATCGCCGCGCGGCGGGTGGTGGTACGGGTCATGGAATATGTCTCCTGAATAAAGAAAGGAACGACGAGAAAGAAGAAACGAGAAAAAAGGAAATCAGCGGGCCAGCGCGCGGGCGCGCTTGCGCTCCATGCGCGCGGCCAGCAGCGACAGCGGCCAGCAGATCACGAAATAGATGGCGGCCACCACCGAGAACACGATGAGCGGCTGGAACGTGGCGTTGTTGACAATCTGCCCGGCGCGCGTCACTTCGACGAAGCCGATGATGGCCGCGAGCGAGGTGCCCTTGATGATCTGCACCACGTAGCCCACCGTGGGCGCCAGCGCGATCTTCAGCGCCTGCGGCAGCACCACGTCGCGCATGCGGGAGCTGTACTTGAGGCTCAGCGCCTCGGCCGCTTCCCACTGCCCGCGCGGAATGGCCTCGATGCAGCCACGCCAGATTTCGCCGAGGAAGGCGGCGCTGTTGAGGATGAGCGCCACGCCCGCGGCCACCCACGGGTTGATGTCCAGCCCCAGCACCGGCGCGCCGAAGAACACCAGGAACAGCTGCAGCAGCAGCGGCGTGCCCTGGAAGATCTGGATGAAGGTGGTCGAGATGCCGCGCGCCCACGTCGATTCCGACGTGCGCATCAGCGCGATGGCCAGCCCCAGGATTGCGCCGCCCACGAAGGCGATGGCCGACAGCGCGAGCGTCCACTTGGCCGCTTCGAGGATGAAAAGGAATTCGGGAAAACCGAAGGTACGCATGGTGTTGTGCTCCGTCCGTCGTCTGGGCTTACCGGCGGTCCGGGTAGTTGAGCGTGCGCTTGTAGATCAGCTTGAACATCGCCGAGAAGGCGAGCGCCAGCGCCAGGTAGATGGCGGCGACCACGATGTAGATCTCGAAGCTGCGGAAGGTCTGCGACTGCAGGTTGGCGGCCACCGAGGTCAGGTCGTCGGCCGAGATGACCGACACCACCGCCGAGCTCAGCATGAGCAGGATGAACTGGCTGGTGAGCGCCGGATAGATGGCCTTGAGCGCCGGCTTGATGATGACGAAGCGGAAGATTTCCCAGGGCTTGAGGTTCAGCGCCCTGCCCGCCTCGATCTGCCCCTTGGGAATCGACTCGATGCCCGCGCGGATGATTTCCGTGGCGTAGGCGCCCAGGTTCACCACCATGGCCACCAGCGCGGCCGTCTGCGGCGACCAGCGCAGCCCGATGGCCGGCAGCGCGAAGAAGAAAAAGAACAGCTGCACGAGGAACGGCGTGTTGCGGATCACCTCGATGTAGGCGTTGATGACGAAGCGCAGCCAGCCCGGCCCCGAAGTCTTGCCCCAGGCACAGAAGATGGCCACCACCAGGCCCAGCACCGTGGCAATGAGCGAGAGCTGGACCGTGATCCACGTGCCCTTGAGCAGCAGCGGCCAGGCGGCAAAGACGGCGTCGAATTGAAACTGGTAGTTCATGGTGGGCGAGCGCGTGCGAGCCTCGAAAGCAATGCTTGCAGCTTATATGAAACCGGTTTCAGACCCGATTAGGGATTCCCCTAGGTGGTCGTTTTGTCCTACTGGGGAGGCGCTTCCGAGGGAGCGGATCAGCCACCGAACGCGATGTCGGCGCTGGCCACCGCGCGAATCGGAACGCCGAAGCTCGTGATGTCCGAGAGCGTGGCGTTGTGGTGCGCGCGGATCTGCGCACCGGTGGCGTGCGGCTTGTCGTGCGAGGTGTGCGCATCGGCCGCGAGCACCACCTCGTAGCCCAGCGCGGCGGCGCGGCGCACGGTGGTGTCGACGCAAAACTCCGACGAGTAGCCGCAGACGACCACGCGCTTCACTGCGTGTTCCGACAGCCATGCATCGAGCGGCGTGCGCAGGAACGAATCGGGCGTGGTCTTGCGCAGCTTGGCGTCGCGCGAGTCGGTGTCCAGCGCGCCGACGAGCTGCCAGCGCTCTGAGTCGAACACGAGGTCGACCGCGTTCTCATGCTGGATGAACGCCACCGGCACGCCGGCCGCGCGCGCCCGGGCCGTGAGCGCATTGATGCGCTGCACCACTTGGGCGGCTTCATGGGGACGCGGCGGGTCGTCGCAGAGACCGCGCTGCACATCGATGACGAGGACGGCTGTTTTCATACGGCCATCGTAGCGGCGCGCCTCAGTTCCAGGCGCTCACTTCGAGCCGTACTTTCCCGGTGATGCCTGGCGCCGCCGGCGCCATGCCAAGGCTGGAAAGCGGTACGGTGAAGCGCAGCTTGCCGCTGGCCAGCTGCGTGGGGTTCATCGGCAGCGAAGCCTGCCCCGCCGTGTCGGTCTGCCAGCCGTACTTGACGTTCCAGTTCTGCGCGGGGTCATCCGCGGCGGGCGGTGCGAGCTCGATCACCAGCGTGTCGCGGAACAGCGAGCTGCCCTCATAGTGGCCGTCGAGCCAGAACTTGTTGTTGACCTGGTAGTCGGGCACGCGCACGCCCAGCGTCATGGCATAGGCGAGCGTCGGGCGGTCCTGCTTCACGCGGGCCCTGTTGGCGAGGAACACGGTCGACAGATAGACCGCGCGGCGGGCGGCGGTGGCGGGGTCGGTCAGCTCCTTGTGCGTGCGGCAGGCCGGCGAGTCTTCTTCCGCCACGCGCCGGCTCAGGTACCAGCGCTTGCCGCGCGGCGCGGCCAGCAGCTCGACCTGGTAGAGCGCATCGACGTCGGCACCGGCGGGCAGGTCCGGCGGCAGGGTCACGCCGTCGATGTCGAACCAGATGTCCACGCGCACGTCGCCGAACAGGAAGCGCGTGAGGTTCTGGTAGGCCTCCTCGGAGTTGACGATGCCGAAGAAGCCCGAGTGCGAGCGGTAGGCAAAGGCGGTGGCCACGGGCTGCGTGTTGCCGGCATCGTCGAGCGACCAGAGCGAGGCGTTCTCGATGCGCACCAGCCCGTCGCTGCCGTGGCCCGCGAACATGCGCGACAGGCCCTTGGCGGTCTCGTAGTCGCCGCGGTTGGTGCCGACCATGCAGAAGAAGCGCTCGGCCGGAAAGGCCGAGGCCGGCAGGTAGTCCATGCGCCCGTTGACCGGCGCGGTGGCCATGAAGTCGGACATCTTCTCGCGGTTGAATGTGTTCATCTCGGCCACCGAGAGCCAGGCCGGCACATTGATGCCGCCCATGTCGATGCCGTTGTGCGGCGTGGCGTAGGTGAACACCTTGTCGACGCAGGCACGCGCGGCCGCGTCGCCGAGCGCGGAGTTCTGCAGGAAGGCGCGCACCACCAGGCCGCCCATCGAATGCGCGACGAGGTAGCAGCGAAAGTCGTCCTTCGAGTAGCCCGGCCCTTCGCGCAGCGCCACGAGGTCGCGCACGCGAAGAATCAGCTGGCTCAGGCCTTGCGCATAGATCTTGACGTCGCGCGCCTGGCCGTCGCCGAGCAGCTCGGAGCCTGCGTCGTAGTAGCGGTAGATGATGAAGGAGGCGGCGGGAATGCCGTCGACGTCGTTGCCGTTTTCGTCGGGCGAGGGTTTCCAGTCGGGATCGATGATGTCGAGGCCGTTCTGGTAGACGCTCTGGTACTGGAAGTCGGCCAGCAGCCGCACCACGGGCGATTCGAAGACGAACTTCTGCGCCGGCGCTTCTTTCTTGACCGTGGCGCGGTAGACGGTGGAGCCGACGTTGAAGCCGCAGAACGGATCGGCGGCGGTGTCGTCGCGCTCGGCCTCGGTCATGGCGTAGCCGCGCACGTAGATGATGGGATAGCGATTGCTGCTCATGAACCTTGCCGCCTTGTCTTTGGTCTATGAAGCTTTCCAGTTTGACGAGGCGTGGTCTGGGGCGCCATATCGCGCATGGCATAGGACTGGATGTTTTTTTCGGGGTGCGCTCACGCCGACGGGGTACCTTGCTCCGCGAATGTCCCCCGCCCTTCGGGCTCCTCCTTTATTTCGC
>NZ_JBXASW010000109.1:0-9845 GCF_058809745.1 Variovorax sp. MPBD4-3 | reverse complement strand
GCGCATTTGTCTTTCTCCCTCCCCTTCCGGGGGAGGGCAGGGGTGGGGGCACGACGGCCTCGACCCAGTCGCAACGCTCATCGGGCGCCGCCCCCATCCCCGCCTTCCCCCAGAGGGGGAAGGAGCAAGAGGCTCGGCAATGAGCGGCGCGCAGCGCTTCTCGCGCACCTCGCTTCCCGTCACGCCCTGGAAAAACGGCGGCGGCACCACGCAGCAAGTCATGAGCTGGCCGCAGGGCGCGGGGCTCGACAGCTTCGGCTGGCGCGTGAGCATCGCGAGCATCGCGGCGGCGGGGCCGTTCTCGGTATTCGCCGGTGTCGACCGCAGCATCACGCTGCTGGAGGGCGACGGCGTGCGCCTCTTCACGCACGACGGGCGCATCGACCATCGCCTCGACGTGCCGCACCGGCCCTTCGCCTTCAGCGGCGACGAGGCCATCGACTGCACGCTGCTCGGCGGTGCGTCCAACGACTTCAACGTGATGACGCGACGCGGACAGTGGCGCGCCGAGGTGCGGGTTCTCGACAGCGCATCGGCCATCGGCGCCGCGCCGCACGGCGTGCTGCTCGCGTTGCGCGGCGCGTGGCGCCTGAATGATGAAGCGTGCCGCGAAGGCGAGGGCCTGCAGTGGGCCGACGCCACGCAGGCCTGGCAGGCGCTGCCGGAGGGCGCCGACGCACGGCTGCTCGCGGTGCGCATCCTGCCTGCCTGACCCGCAAAGCCAACGAGAAGAAAGACGATGAAACCCGCCAACGAATTTCCTTCCGCCGACGGCCTCTGGACCGGTCTTCGCCTCGCCACCGATGCCGCGGTGGAGGGCGCCATCGTCGTGGCGCAGGGCGCTGTCCGCTGGGTCGGCGCACGCAGCACACTGCCGGCGGAATTCGCCGGGCTCAAGCAGCACGACGGCGGCGGCGCGCTGGTCACGCCGGGGCTGGTCGATTGCCACACGCACCTGGTCTACGGCGGCCAGCGTGCCAACGAATTCGCGATGCGCCTCGCCGGCGCGAGCTACGAAGAAGTCGCGAAGGCCGGCGGCGGCATCGTCTCGTCGGTGCGCGCCACGCGCGAGGCCGACGAAGACACGCTGTTCGCGCAGGCCGCGAAGCGGCTCGAACAGTTGCTGGCAGACGGCGTGTGCGCCATCGAGATCAAGTCGGGCTACGGCCTTTCGCTGGAACACGAGCGCAAGCAACTGCGCGTGGCGCGGCGCCTGGGCGAGGCCTATGGCGTGACGGTGCGCACCACATTCCTCGGCGCGCACGCGCTGCCTCCTGAATACGCAGGCCGCAGCGGCGACTACATCGACCTCGTCTGCAACGGAATGCTGCCCGCGCTGGCGGCCGAAGGGCTGGTCGACGCGGTCGACGTGTTCTGCGAGCGCATCGCCTTCACGCTCGGGGAGACCGAGCAGGTCTTCAAGGCCGCCAAGGCGCTGGGCCTGCCGGTCAAGCTGCATGCGGAGCAGCTGTCGGACATGGGCGGCGCCGCGCTGGCCGCGCGCTACGGCGCGCTCTCGTGCGACCACATCGAGCACCTGTCGGCCGAGGGCATCGAGGCGATGCGCCGCTCGGGCACCGTGGCCGTGCTGCTGCCCGGCGCCTACTACACGCTGCGCGACACGCACCTGCCGCCCATCGACGCGCTGCGCGCCGCGGGCGTGCCGATGGCGGTTTCTACAGATCACAACCCCGGCACCTCGCCGGCGCTGAGCCTGCTGCTGATGGTGAACATGGCCTGCACCCTGTTCCGCCTGACGGTGCCCGAGGCGCTGGACGGCGTCACCGCGCACGCCGCGCGCGCCCTGGGCCTGCAAGACACGCACGGCGCCATCGCGCCCGGCATGCCCGCCAACTTCGTGCTGTGGAACGTGCGCGAAGCGGCCGAACTGGCCTACTGGTTCGGCCAGCGGCCCGTGCGCACCGTGGTGCGCCAGGGCCGCATCGCCATCGGAGCCAACGCATGACAAACACTCTTTTCGCGGCTGATGCGCTGCTGCCCGAAGGCTGGGCCAGGAACGTCCTGCTGGCGTGGAACGATGCGGGCCAGCTCACGCAGGTGCAAGCCGGTGCGCAACGTCCGGCGGACACGCAAGCCGCCAGCGGCCCCGTGATCCCCGGCATGCCCAACCTGCATTCGCACGCCTTCCAGCGCGCCTTTGCCGGTCTTACCGAACATCGCGCCGAGCAGCAGGACAGCTTCTGGAGCTGGCGCACGCTGATGTACCGCTTTGCCGCGCGCCTCGGCCCGCAGCACATGGAAGCCATCGCCACCTGGCTCTACGCCGAGATGCTCGAAGCGGGCTACACCAGCGTGTGCGAGTTCCAGTACGTGCACCACGACGTGGACGGCCGCCCGTATGCCGACGACGCCACGCTGAGCCTGGCCCTGCTGCGCGCGGCGAAGAAGGCCGGCATCGGCTTCACGCTGCTGCCCGTGCTCTACCAGACCGGCGGCTTCGGCGACCTGCCGCCCACCGACGGGCAGCGCCGCTTCATCCGCTCGACCGATTCGATGCTGCGCCTGCTCGAAGCGCTCAAGCCGGCTTGCGACGCGCAGGGCGCGCGCCTCGGCCTCGCGCCGCACTCGCTGCGCGCCGTGCCGCCCGAAGGCCTGCGCGATGCGATCGCGGGGCTCGAAGCCATCGACCGCACCGCGCCCATCCACATCCACATCGCCGAGCAGACGAAGGAAGTGGACGACTGCGTGGCCTGGAGCGGGCTGCGCCCGGTGGAGTGGCTGCTCGACCACGCGCCGGTCGATGCGCGCTGGTGCCTGGTGCACGCCACGCACATGAACGACGCGGAGTACGAATACGCGGCCCGCAGCGGCGCGGTCGCGGGCCTGTGCCCGACCACCGAAGCCAACCTGGGCGACGGCATCTTCGACTTCGCCAAGTGGCGCAGCCACGGCGGCGCATGGGGCGTGGGCTCGGACAGCCACGCCAGCGTGAATGCGGCCGAAGAGCTGCTGATGCTCGAATACAGCCAGCGCCTGGCCAGGCGCCAGCGCAACGTCGGCGCCAGCGCGGCGCAGCCGCATGTCGCGACCGCGCTCACGCTCGAGGCGGTGCAGGGCGGCGCGCAGGCCGCGGGCCGTGCGGTCGGCGGACTGGCGGCGGGGCAGCAGGCCGACTTCGCCGTGCTCGACGCGTCGCACCTCGCGCTGCAGGGACTGCCGGCGCCCGATATGCTCTCGGCCCACGTCTTCGCGAGCCACCGCACCTCGGCCATCGACAGCGTCTGGGTGGCGGGCCGCCCGCGCGTGTCGGCCGGCCGCCACGCGCTGCACGACGAAGCCGCGGCCGCCTTCGTGGCCGCGCGCACCCAACTACTCAAGGACTGACCCCACCATGGCCTTCACCACCGCCGAACCGCCATTCCGTTTTCGCCAGGGCACGCGAGCGCTGCTCATTTCGATGCCGCACGTCGGCACGCACGTGCCGCCGGCGCTTGCCGAGCGCTTCACGGAAGAGGCGCGCCACGTGCCCGACACCGACTGGCACCTCGAACGGCTCTACGACTTTGCCGACGAACTCGGCGCCTCGGTGCTCGTGGCCACGCACTCGCGCTACGTGATCGACCTCAACCGTCCGCCGGACGGCGCGAGCCTGTATCCCGGCCAGAGCGTCACCGGTCTGTGCCCGGTCGACACCTTCGACGACACGCCGGTGTATGCCGACCCCGGCGACCTGCCGGGCGACGAGGAAACCGCCGAGCGCCGCGACGCCATCTGGCAGCCCTACCACGCCAAGCTGGCCGAAGAACTCGCCCGCATCCGCGCGCAGCACGGCGTGGCCGCGCTGTGGG
This sequence comes from Variovorax sp. MPBD4-3, assembly GCF_058809745.1. Taxonomy (NCBI): domain Bacteria; kingdom Pseudomonadati; phylum Pseudomonadota; class Betaproteobacteria; order Burkholderiales; family Comamonadaceae; genus Variovorax; species Variovorax sp. MPBD4-3. The sequence continues at coordinate 6,036 of NZ_JBXASW010000109.1, read as the reverse complement.
ACGCCCACTCGATCCGCTCGGTGCTGCCGCGTTTCTTCGAAGGCAAGCTGCCCGACCTGAACCTGGGCACCGGCAAGGGCGTCAGCTGCGATCCGGCGCTGGCGCAGACGCTGCTGGGCATCGCCGAAAGCGCCACCGGCTACACGGGCGTGCTCAACGGCCGCTTCACCGGCGGCTACATCACGCGCAACTACGGCAACCCGGCGCAGAACGTGCACGCGGTGCAGCTGGAGATGACGCAGTCGAGCTACATGCAGGAGAAGCTGCCGTTCGACTACCTGCCCGAGGTGGCGGCAGGCGTGCAGCCGCATGTGCGGCGCATGATCGAGGCGGTGCTGGCGTTCGTGGAGAGCCGCCGAAAGGGCTGACGCCCGCCAGGGGCGGGCCCGCTTTCTACAATCGGAGGCTATGAAGCCCGTCATCTACACCCACGGCCAGGCCCTGCCCGGCATCCTCGCCAAGCGCATCGCCATCCTCGACGGTGCCATGGGCACGATGATCCAGCGCTTCAAGCTCACCGAGGAGCAGTACCGCGGCGAGCGCTTCAAGGACTTCGATCGCGACGTCAAGGGCAACAACGAACTGCTGTCGCTCACGCGGCCCGACGTGATCCGCGACATCCACGAGGGCTACCTCGCGGCCGGCGCCGACCTGATCGAGACCAACACCTTCGGCGCGACCACCATCGCGCAGGAGGACTACAAGATGGCCCACCTGGCGCGCGAGATGAACCTCGAATCCGCCCGGCTGGCGCGCGCGGCCTGCGACAAGTTCAGCACGCCGGACAAGCCGCGCTTCGTGGCCGGCGCCCTCGGCCCGACGCCCAAAACGGCGAGCATCAGCCCCGACGTGAACGACCCGGGCGCGCGCAACGTCAATTTCGAGGAGCTGCGCGCGGCCTACTACGAGCAGACCGAAGCGTTGGTCGAGGGCGGCGCCGACGTGATCCTGGTCGAGACCATCTTCGACACGCTCAACGCCAAGGCCGCGCTGTTCGCGGTGGACGAGTATTTCGACAACAGCGGCAACCGCCTGCCGCTGATCATCAGCGGCACCGTGACCGACGCCTCGGGCCGCATCCTGAGCGGCCAGACCGTCACCGCCTTCTGGCACAGCGTGCGCCATGCGCAGCCGCTGGCCATCGGCCTGAACTGCGCGCTGGGCGCTGCGCTGATGCGCCCGTACATCCAGGAGCTGGCGCGCGTGGCCGGCGACACCTTCATCAGCTGCTACCCGAACGCCGGCCTGCCCAACCCGATGAGCGACACGGGTTTCGACGAGACGCCGGACGTCACTTCGCGCCTGCTGCACGAGTTCGCGGCCGAGGGGCTGGTGAATATCGTGGGCGGCTGCTGCGGCACCACGCCGGACCACATCGCCGCCATCGGCCAGGCCGTGGCACCGATGCCGGGCCGCGCGCTGGGCGCCCACAGCGCCGGCTTCTACCGCGAAGCGGCATAAAGAGGCTCGCCCCCAGGCTTCGCGCACTTCGTGTCGCTGCGCCTTCGCCGTGCCGGGGGCAACACCTGAGGCCCGGCTGAGCCGGTTCCTCGGTGTTCACTGAATCGGCCCCACGCTGATTGACGGGCTGGGGGTCCCGGCATAGGCTGGGCCCAAGGAGCCTTGCCATGAACTCATTCCCACGACGCTGGGCCGGCATCGCCGCGGTCGCCCTGGTGCTGCCGCTTTCGGCGGCGGCGCAGCAGGCCTTCACGCGCGGCGCCGTGAACCTGCGGGCTGGCCCGTCGGGCGACTATCCGCTGGTGGCGCGCCTGGCGCCCGGGCAGCCGCTCGATGTGGTGGGCTGCACCAGCGGCTACGGCTGGTGCGACGTGCTGCTGCCAGACGGCGGGCGAGGCTGGGTCTGGGCGCGGAACCTCGACTACGCATACCAGGAGCAGCGCGTGCCGCTGGCCACCTACGGCGCGGTGATCGGCGTGCCGATCGTCGGCTTCGCGATCGGCAGCTACTGGGGCAACTATTACCGCGACCGGCCGTGGTACGGCGACCGGCGCTGGTGGGGCGGCAGGCCGCCGCCGCCGGTGGCCGGCTGGCAGCCACCGCCGCCGATCCGGCCGGGATGGCAGCCGCGTCCCTGGCCGGGACCGGGTTTCCGGCCGCCGGGGCCTGGCGTGCGTCCACCGCCCCCGCCCGGCATCCGGCCTCCGGTCGACCCCGGCTTCAGGCCGCCGCGGCCGCATCCGGGGTTCCGGCCCGGGCCGCCGCCCGGCATGCCGCATCCAGGCGGTGGTGGCGGGCACCACGGTGGCCACCGGCCCTGACCGGCCGTCAGCCGCCGCCGCCGGTCTTGGGCCCGCATTCGCCGGGGGGCCGGCGATCCCGCCCGATCAGCGACACGAAGCGCTGCGCCCCCAGGCCGAGCGGGCGCTCGCGTGACCACACCACATCGACCCACAGGTCGAGCCCGTTGCTGAGGTTTTCGAACGGAATTTCCACCAGCGCGCCTGCCGCCACGTGAGGCCGCGCGAAGTTGCGCTGCAGCCAGCCCCAGCCCAGCCCGGCGGTGATCAGGCTCAGCGCGGCCAGCGCGTTGTCGGTGCGCCAGACATGGCGGGCGAACACGAAGCGCGGGTCGCTGGTGGCAAGGTCGCGCCCGGCGACGACGATCTGCCGGGTGTTCGTCAGGTGGTCCTCGCGCAGCTTGCCGCCGGGGGCGGCGAGCAGCACCGGGTGGTCGGGCGCCATCACCGCCACCATGAGGTCGCTGCCGACTTCCTGGAAGCCTTCCCGGCCGTCGAGGCTGGGGCGCTCGAACACCAGCGCCAGTTGCGCGCGGCCGCTGTGCAGCAGTTCGAGCGCATCGGCCTGCGGGGCGGCCAGTACCTCGACCTGCAGCAGCGGATATTCCTGCGCCAGCGTGGCCAGCGGGCCGCTCCACGGCGCGGCCAGCAGCTCGGGTGCGATGGCCAGCGTGAGCCGGTCTTCCAGGCCCTGGGTCAGCGCGAGGGCCTGCACCTGCAGCTGCTTGAGCTGGGTCGCCAGCATGCGCGCCTGCGGCTCCAGCGAGCGCGCGGCGGCGGTGGGCTGGGGCTCGCGGCCCTTGCGGTCGAACAGCGGCAGATCGAGCTCGGCCTCGAGGTTGGCGATGGCCATGCTCACGGCCGAAGGCACCCGGCGCAGCGCACGGGCCGCCGCCGAAAAGGAGCCGTGGTCGATCACGGCCAGGAAGACTTCGACGTTCTCGCTGGTGAAGGCCATTGGCTTGCGCTTTCGGGTCGATCTATCAGTAAAACTGAAATAAGTTAACTTTTTATATCAGCAAGAGACACATAAAGTCCACCTCGTCGCATTTCATTCATCCAGAACGCAAGAGGAAAAATCATGCAGGGGCTTCGCCGTCGTGTTGTCTACATCTCCCTTTACGAAGGGATCGCCATCGTCGCCGCCAGCGCCGGCCTGGCATTGATGACCGACGCCGGCCTGGGCCATTCCGGCGCGCTGGCGGTGGCTGCATCGGTCATCGCGGTGCTCTGGAACCTGGCTTTCAACGCCTTGTTCGAGCGCTGGGAGTCGCGCCAGGCGGTGCGCGGGCGCAGCGTGCGCCGCCGCATCGCCCATGCCATCGGCTTCGAGGGCGGGCTCGTCGCCTTCCTGGTGCCGATGTTCGCCTGGGGCCTGGGCGTGTCGCTCTGGCAGGCGCTGGTGATGGACCTGGGGCTGGTGGTGTTCTTCCTGGTCTACACCTTCGTCTTCAACTGGGCCTTCGACCGCATCTTCGGCCTGCCGGCCTCGGCGATGGGCGAGGCGCAGCCGGCCTGAGGCGTCAGGTGCCTACTGCCCGCCCGGCGGCGCGACGGGTTTGCGCGCCGCGGCCGAGCGCATCGCCAGCGCGCCGCTCAGGCGCAGGCGCTCGGTTTCATTGAAGAGCGTTTCGCGCAACCGGGACTGTTCGGCTTCGGACGCCGCCGCGTAGCGGTCGAGGCGCGCATTCCAGTCCTGGTTTTCCTGGTCGAGCGCCGCGAGGTTGCGGGCCACTTCGTAGCCGTAGGCCTCGCTGCGCGCGGCAAAGCGCTCCTGCGGGCTCGCGCCTCGCGCCTCGAGCGCGGCGGTCTGCTGCATCACGTCGGCATGGGCGACGGCTTCCCGGCGCACTTCGCGCTGTTCCGGCGACAGCCATGCCTGCTCGCTTTGCTTCAATGCAGCGGTGCGCTGCTCGGGCGTCAGGGCGGTGTTGGCGAGCAGTTCCAGCTTGTCGGCCATGAAGTTGTCCTGGCGGATCTGGTCGCCGAACAGGCCTTCGATTTCCTCTGGCGCGAAATAGCGCCGGCGCATCGCCTCGCGCGCCTGCAGGGCCCGGCGCAGTTGCGCGGGGTCGCCGGGCGCGGGCGGCGGCATGGAGGTCAGGGCCTCCTGCATGTCGACATAGCGTTCGAGCAGTCCGAGCGCGCGCACGCGCCAGTCCTCGCGCAGGTACTTGGCCAGCAGGGCGGGGGCCATGGCCATGAAGGCGGCCTTGTTGTCGGCCTGCGCCTCGGACAGCACCTGGTCGAAGACGGAGATGAGCGCGCTGTTCAGCAGCGCGTCGGGCACGGCGGCTGCCGCTGCGGTCTGCGGCGGTCGTGGCTCGGGGCTGGCCGTGGCGGTGGTCGCCGCGGCAGGCCCGCGTTCTGCGGCGAAGGGGCCGTCTTCGTCGGGAAAGCTCGCGAGCCAGCCGCCGCCGACCGCGATCAGCACCGCGCCGCCCGCCGCCCAGGGCACCCACCGCATTCCCACGGCCGGCGCCTCAGAGTCCCGCGCTCTTCAGCCGCGCGGCCTGGTCCTTGAAGAGCTCCGGCACCTTCTTGTCGTAGTACGGGAACTGGCTGCCATAGGTGTTGCCCAGCACCTGGTTGACCTCGTCGAGGTGGTTCTGGCGATAGTCGCCCAGGTGGGTGCCGAGCCGCGTGGTGCAGGTCGCGAGCAGGCCGTCGTTGTCTTCGCCGAAGAAGGCGAGGGTGCCCAGCGCCGACAGCGGCGCGTCGCTCGGGTCGAACAGGCTGAAGCCGGTCGACACGCCCGACCACGAGTAGTAGCGCACGCCGTTCACCACCGCCGCGCCGCTCTTCACGCTGCACGACGAGCCCTGCGCGGGCCGTCCCTGCGGGAACTTGGCGTCGAAGGCCGCGCCACCGGCCGTGGTCAGCGAGGCCAGCGCGTTCAGCGGGACTTCCGGCAGCTGGCTCGGGTCCTTGCCCGAGAGGAAGCCGATCACGCTGGTCAGCAGCCCCACGGCCTTGACGACCACGCCTTGCGCGATGCCGCCCTCGGGCAGCCTGGCGAGCAGGTCGGCCACCTTGGAGCCGCCGTTCGCGCCGCCCACCGAGGTGACCGACGCCACCATGTCGGGCGCCACCGCCGCCACATAGCGCACCGTGGGCGCGCCTTGGGAATGGCCGATCAGGTTGAACTTGAGCGTCGGGTTCTTTTCCAGCGCGCGGATGGTCTTGAGCTCCTGCAGCAGCTGCTCGCCGCGGATCTCCGAGGTGTTGGTACCCGAGACCTGCGCCACGTAGACCCGCGCGCCGGCGCCGGCCAGCTTGTCGGGAATGCCGTAGAAGTAGTCGACGCCCAGCAGGTTGTCGAAGCCCAGAAGGCCGTGGACCAGCACGATGGGGTATCTGGTCCTGGCCTCGTCGGAGGTCGCCCGGGCCGTCACCAGCGTCGAGCCGCCGCTGGCGGCCGCGCGGGCCATGGGGGTCATCGCCATCGTCGCCGCGGCCAGCCCGCAGCAAAGAACCACATTCCACTTCATGGCCATCCGGCACTCCCTGACGTCGGTTGAAAAAACGAACGTTCGTTCGGAAACGGTGGCCGCATTCTGTGGATGCGGGCGGGAATGGAAACTGGGGTTTTCCCCGTGGCGGGTTGAATCGCCCTAAAATGCTCGCCTTCCCAAGGAGCGTTGCAGCGGCGGGCCACAGCGGCCGGCCGTCAGGCTTGGGGCGACAACGACGCTCGCCTGTTCGACTCTTCCGCAGGTGAGGCCATGTCCCAGATTCCCGCTCCAGCTACCCCCGATTCCGCCCCCCTGGCACC
>NZ_JBXASW010000108.1:0-9898 GCF_058809745.1 Variovorax sp. MPBD4-3 | reverse complement strand
GACGGCGGGGTGCCTTGCGCAGCGAAATAAAGGGGGAGGCCGCAGGCCGGAGGACATTCGCGGAGCAAGGTACCCCGCCGGCGTGAGCGCGCCCCGAACAACCAACACCCGAAGCCGAAAAGCAGACAGTCATTTCAGTCAAAGGCATAAGTGAAGTCAGCGTCCTTCACATCCAGCGCCACCCGCCGGATCTCGCCACCCGAAGCCAGCCGCTGCAGGTACTCCACGGAGATCGTCGGCAGAACGGTGTTGGTGAGGATCGCGTCGATCACCCGCCCGCCCGACTCCGGGTCCTGGCAACGCGCCACCACCTGGTCGACCACCGCGTCGCTGTAGTCGAAGGGCACGCCGTGGTTGGCTTCCACGCGCTTCTTGATGCGGCCCAGCTGCAGCCGCACGATCTTCTTCATCATGTCCGGCGACAGCGGGTAATAGGGAATGGTGACGATGCGCCCCAGCAGCGCGGGCGGAAACACCTTCATCAGCGGCGCCTTCAGCGCATCGGCCAGCGCGTTGGAGTCGGGCAGCAGCTCAGGGTCGCGGCACATGCTCATCACCAGCTCGCTGCCCGCGTTGGTGGTCAGCAGGATGATGGTGTTCTTGAAATCGATCATGCGGCCCTCGCCGTCTTCCATCCAGCCCTTGTCGAACACCTGGAAGAAGATCTCGTGCACGTCGGGGTGGGCCTTCTCCACCTCGTCGAGCAGCACCACGCTGTAGGGCCGGCGGCGCACCGCCTCGGTCAGGATGCCGCCCTCGCCGTAGCCCACGTAGCCCGGCGGCGCGCCCTTGAGCGTGGAGACGGTGTGCGCCTCCTGGAACTCGCTCATGTTGATGGTGATGATGTTCTGCTCGCCGCCGTACAGCGCCTCGGCCAGCGCCAGCGCGGTCTCGGTCTTGCCCACGCCGGAGGTGCCGCAGAGCATGAACACGCCGATGGGCTTCTGCGGGTTGTCCAGCCGCGCGCGCGAGGTCTGGATGCGGCGCGCGATCATCTCCAGCCCGTGCTTCTGGCCGATCACGCGCTGGTTGAGCGTGTCGGCGAGCTTGAGCACCGCCTCGACTTCGTTCTTGACCATGCGGCCGACGGGAATGCCGGTCCAGTCCGCCACGACGGAGGCCACGGCCTGTTCGTCGACCGAAGGCAGGATGAGCGGCGACTCGCCCTGCACCGCCTGAATCCTGGCTTGCAGTTCGTGCAGCTCCGCCAGCAGCGCCGCCCGGTCTTCACCCCCGGCACCCGGCGCATCCACCGGCTTGTTGCCCGCCCGCAGCTTCGCACGCAACTCCAGCAGCCGATCGACCAGCCCCTTCTCCTCCTGCCAGCGCGCGTTCAGCGCATCGAGCTGCACCTTCGACTCGGCCAGCAGCGCGGCAACCTGCGCCGCCCGCTTCGTCACATCGATGCCGATGGCCTCTTCGCGGCCGATGATTTCCTGCTCGACCGTGAGCCCCTCGATGCGGCGCATGCAGTCTTCCACCTCGGGCGGCGTCGCGTGCTGCGACACCGCCACGCGCGCGCAGGCGGTGTCGAGCAGGCTCACGGCCTTGTCGGGCAACTGGCGCGCGGGAATGTAGCGGTGGCTCAGCTTCACCGCCGCCTCGATGGCTTCGTCGAGCAGCTGCACGCGGTGATGCTTCTCCAGCACGCTGGCCACGCCGCGCAACATGAGGATGGCCTTGGTCTCGTCGGGCTCGGGCACCTGCACCACCTGGAAGCGCCGCGTGAGTGCCGGGTCTTTCTCGATGTACTTCTTGTACTCGGCCCAGGTGGTGGCGCCGATGGTGCGCAGGTTGCCGCGCGCCAGTGCGGGCTTCAGCAGGTTGGCCGCATCGCCGGTGCCGGCCGCACCGCCGGCACCCACAAGCGTGTGGATCTCGTCGATGAACAGGATGATGGGCGTGGGCGAGCTCTGCACCTCGTCGATCACTTGGCGCAGCCGCTGCTCGAACTCGCCCTTCATGCTCGCGCCGGCCTGCAGCAGGCCGATGTCGAGCGTGAGCAGCTTCACGTCCTTCAGCTGCGGCGGCACGTCGCCGCGCGCCAGGCGCTGCGCGAAGCCTTCGACCACCGCCGTCTTGCCCACGCCGGCCTCGCCGGTGAGCAGCGGGTTGTTCTGGCGCCGGCGCATGAGGATGTCGACGATCTGGCGGATCTCTTCGTCGCGGCCCGTCACCGGGTCCATCTCGCCCTTCTTGGCCTTCTCGGTGAGGTCGACCGCGAACTTCTTCAGCGCGTCGCCCTTGCCCATGGCGGCCGGGGCCATCGCGCCGGAATCTTCGCCCGGCGCGCCGCTGCCCATGCCGGTGCCGTCCTGCGCGCGCATCTGCGCCTCGGGCGATGCGTCGCAGATCTTCGCGAAGTTGTCGGCCAGGTCCTCGACCTTCACTTTCTCGAACTGCTTCGACAGGCCGAACAGCGGATTGCGCAGGCTCTGCGTCTTGAGCATGCCCACCAGCAGGTAGCCGGTGCGCACCTGCGCCTCGCCGAACTGCAGGGTGGCATAGGTCCACGCGCGCTCGATGGCGTTCTCGATGTGCGGGGAGAAATCGCTGATGGCGGTGGCGCCGCGCGGCAGGCGGTCGAGCGCGGCCGTCATGTCCTTGGCGATCACCGACACGTCCAGGCCGTAGTGCTGGATCACGCGGTGCAGGTCGGAGTCCTGCGCCTGCAGCAGCTGCGCGAACCAGTGCTCCAGCTCCACGTACGGGTTGCCGCGCATCTTGCAGAACACGGTGGCGCCTTCGATGGCCTTGTAGGCCAGCGAATTGAGCTTGCCGAAAAGCGCGGTGCGGCTGATTTCACTCATGGGGAACTCCGTATATCTTCTGAACGAATGAAGATGGGTTTATTGAAAGACGCGCTGGCTGCTGCCGATGCGCACGTCCGCCGCATTCCTTGAACGGGCCGACTGCCCGAGCCACGACACCCAGCCCAGGCGCGGGCTGTTGCCCTTGGCGCCGCCCAGCCGCGTGGGTGGCACCTGCTGCTTCTCGAGCACCAGTTCGGCGTCCCACTCGAGCTCGTCGCCGAGCAGTTGCTGCATCCAGCGCTGCAGCACCGGCCGCGCATCGCCGGTCGGCAGGAACATGCGGTACTGCGCCAGCGTGAGCGGGCCCAGGTGCAGGCGCACGCGATGCTGCCGGTCCCACGCGCGGGTACCCAGCATCGCGCCCATGCCCATCGAGCGCGAGCTCTCGCCCTGCCCCAGCCGCGTGAGCTCTCCGGCCGGCAGGCTCATCCAGTGGCCGACCCAGCGCTCCAGCTTCACCGGCACGCCGAAGTAGCTGCACAGCACCGACTCCACGCTCTCCACGTTGTGCACGCGCCGCGCAAGCCAGCCAGAGAAGTGCAGCCGCGCGTCGTCATGAATCGCGTCGCGCCCCACGCGCCCCGGCGTGCCGATGCCGACCAGCGCGCCCACCTGCAGCCGGAAGCGGTCTTCGCCCGGGCGGTCCAGCGCCACGGCGGGCCGCGACTGCGCCCATGCGCGATAGAAGTGCAGCGAGAAGCGGTGCGAAAAGCTGTCGAGAAACGCCAGCCACGTCGGGTCGCCGTGGTTCAGGCTGCGTTCGCGGATGAAGTCGCTCAGGTGCACCGGCAGCGGACCGTTGGGCCCGATGTAGCCGAAGAACTGCTGGCGCAGTCGCGGCGGCGAATGCGCGGTCGCGGGCTCGAAGCGGCTGAAGCTCGCCGGCGCGAACGACAGCGACGGCTCCTGCCCCACGCGCACCGGCTCCGCGCCCGGCAGCAATGCACGGCCCCAGCGCGGCGTGGTCTTCGCAACCGACTCCAGCCGGCGCATCACGGCGAAGTAGTCGAAGGCCCACGGCTCGGCCGACCACTCGCGCAGCGCGGCATCGACGCGCGTGCTCACAGGATCTGTCGCGTCCCGCACAGCGGCCTCCAGCGCATGGTCTCGCCCTTGCCCGCAATGCGCAGCACGGTCTCGACGAAATGATTGACCTCCACATGGCGCGCCAGAAAGCGCGCGAGCACGGCGCCGAACAGGAACACGCTGTGGCCGTGGAAGGCGTCCTTGTCGACCTCGAGCGTCACCTCCAGCCCGCGGCCGAAGGCGATCGGCCCCTTCAGCGGCAGGCGCCGTGCCACCGGCTTGCTCTTGACCGACAGCAGCCCGCGCACCTGGCCCTGGCGCATCTCGTCGGCATGCACCGCATAGAGCATCAGCGTTTCGCGCAGCGCGGCGGCGCCCTGCTCGGGCGTGCTGTCGGACAGCGACAGGTAGTTGATCGCAAGGTGGTCGACCACGCGCCAGCCCAGCCCCTGGCTCACCACCGGCGACACCGGCCGCGAGGGTCCGCGCACCATGCGCACGCGCTGCACGGGAAATGAATCGACGCAGTCGAAGTCGTTGTCGCGGCCCAGCGGCATCAGCAGGGGCAGGTCGCGGTTGGTGCACAGCGCCGTCACCGCAAGCTGGCGCAGCGCGGCCGAATACGGCGCCTGCTGCGGATCGACGATCTGCATGTAGACCTCGGAGCCGATGTGGCTGCTGCGGTTGCCTTCGGTGCGCTGCCGCACCGACAGCATGCGCGGCTCGCGCGTGGTCGTGAAGTAGGCGGGGTGGCTGAGCCGGCTGCCGTGGAAGGCCGAGTAGAACGGCCTGAAAGGCTGCTCGGCCGCCACGGCTTCGGCGCCCGGCGCGCCGTGGCCGATGACTTCGATGACGGTGTGCACCTCGAAGTCCTGCGGCCGCGTGCGGTCGGGCACCAGGTGGAACTGGCTCACGCCCTCGTTCAGGGCCACGCGGTCGAGCCGCTTGGTGAACAGGTTGATGGCGGGCACGCAGTGCAGCTGCACGTTGTCGGCGCTCACCAGCTTCTCCAGCGCCGCATCGCCGCGCGAGAACAGCAGCACGATTTCCACGTCGGCCACCGGCATCGCGGCCAGCACGTCCTTCAGGCCGCCGATGCGCGCGAACTGGAAGCGCTGCGGAAACGCAAAGTACTCCTGCAGCAGCCGAAAGCCCGAAAAGCCGGTGGCCGTGACGGGCAGCAGTGCCTCGTCTTCCTCGAAGCCGACCGCGCCGATGGCGCTGGCCGGCAGGCTGTGCGCCGTGCCCTGCAACGCACCGGACGGCGACAGCGGTCGCACCAGCACGCCGACCGGCTGGCCCAGCGCGCATTCGTGCAGTTGCCAGGCCACGTCTTCCGCGCCGCTGAAATGCAGCACCAGTTCGTCGAGCGCGATCTGGTCGAAGCGGAGCCCCGCCGTCGCATGCAGCGCGATGCGCAGGCCGCCGCGAATGGCGCGCGACTGCGGATGCGTGTTCAGCGGCAGGTCGGGCGCATAGGTGAAGTACTGCGCACGCTGCACCTCCACCGGCCACACGCGCAGCGCGCTCGCGGTGCGGAACTCGCAGTGCGTGTTCTGCCCCACGGCCTGCCGCGCACGCAGCCCGCTGCCGCGCGGCAATGTGGGGCCGTTCGCAAGGTTCGCATCGTCGGGGTCGGGCACGAAAGACACGACCACCATCGCCGGCGTGGGCGCAAGAAAGTGCGGATAGACGATGTCGAGCAGGTGGCCGGTGAAGCGCGGGTACTCGGCATCGAGCTTCAGCCCCACGCGCGCCGACAGGAATGCGGTGGCCTCGATGAGCCGCTCCACGTACGGGTCGGCCACCTCCTGCCCCTCGATGCCCAGGCGGTGCGCGATCTTCGGGAATGCGCGCGCGAACTCCGAGGCGCTCTCGCGGAAGTAGCGCAGCTCCTGTTCGTACAGGCTCAGCAGCCGAGGGTCCATGTGCGGACTTACCTTGGGTTTTGCGCCATGTCCACTATCTCGATGCGTCCTTCTTCCAGGTCGACGCGGCTTCGCATCAGGAACTCCAGCGGTACGGGCTGTGCCCACAGCATGCCGCGTATCTGCAGGCCGATGCTGTTGTGGGAGTCCAGTGCGGGGCCTTCCATGACGAGTTCAACTTCGAGAGTGCGGGACAAAATGCGCGGCTCGAACTGCAGGATTGCGTTCTTCAAAGCCTGTTCCATGCTGACACGCTGCACCGACGAGGTGAACTGGCCAGACAGCATAGGCAATCCGTAATTGATGACCGAGCGCGCCGCGTTCGGGTACTGCCTGTCGTCCATCGAGAGGCCGTAGCCGGTGGCGTTGAAGAGCCAGCCCAGGTCGCGCAGCACGGCCTGTCGCAGCGCCTGCTTGGTGAGGGTGCGCTTCTCGTCGCTCTCCTTCTTCTCGTCGGGCGCATGGTCGACGAGGCGGTCGAGCAGCGAGGGCTGCAGCCGCTCCTGCGCGGTGAGCTCAGCCATCGGCGTCGCCTTGGCCGGCAGCCGGCGTGAAGAGGATTTCGCGCACGTCCATCAGCGCACGCTCGCTGCCGTCGCTGCTGCCCAGCACGCGCTGGCCGTGGCCGGCCCACACCTCGGGCCGCAGTTCGCGCCACTCGGTCTTGCGCGCGAGAAGCAGCTCGCCGTCCTCGGTCTTCTCGGTGCCTTCGTAGCGCGTGGGAATCAGCGCGAGCGTTTCGCCGCCGTTCTCGAACTGCAGGTGCGCGGGCATCCATACGCAGTCGCGCAGGTCTTCTGGAGGCTCGATCCTGATGTGCGCAAGGCGCGCATACGGAACCCAGTAGTACTTGCCGTTGACGAAGGCTTCGAGCACCGGGCCCAGTCGCATGTCGGCGTCGGCCAGCCATTCGAAGGGCGTGCCGTCGATGGTGCCGCCGATGGCGGGCGCGCCGTCGAAGGCGCGCTGGCGCAGGTCCTCGGCCAGATCGCTTTCGCCGCGGCCCTGCCGCAGCAGCGACTCGATGAGAAGCGCCAGCCATTCGTCGGGCTGGCCGAAGATCATCGGCGTGCGCTTGCCCGCGAACACGTCTGCGCGCAGCCCTTCGCAGCGCACGGCGTCGCCGTAGACCTGCTTCATGGGCACGGCCAGCGCGTCGAGTTCGGCGGCCACGGTGAGCTGGTTCAGCGCGCGCTCCCACTGGCCCAGCACGCACAGCAGCTGCGCCATGAACACGCGGTGCTTGCTGTCGGCGGGCCTGGCGCGCACGTCGTCGCTCAGGGCCTTGAGGGCGGCCGCGGGGTCTGCGGCCTTGATGAGTTCGGCGGCGGTCGTCATGTATGCGGCTCCTGTGGCGTGTGCGCGCTCAGGCGCGCGTGAACTGGCATTCGCGCACCGCGCCGCGCGCGCCGGTGGTCTTCTGCGGCGCCGACTTGACCTTGGCCGTGCGGTAGCTGATGGAGATCAGCTCCGAGGGCACGCCCCACTGCGCGCCGGAGTTCAGCACCAGCCGGCAGATGCGCGCGTTCTCCAGCGCCAGTTCGAAGGTGGCCTGCGCCTCGGTCGAGCGCTGGTCGCCGCCGGACTTGAAGACGCTGATGACGACCTTCAGGTCTTTCTCCTGCGCGCGCAGCAGGCTCGCGATGGTGGCGGTGGCCGCGTCGCTGCGGCGCGCGACGATCAGGTTGTTGGGCACCACCTGGTTCTGCGCCGAGGACTCGGGCACCTGCACCGACCAGTAGTAGCCGCCGATGTTCAGCCGCGCCTTGCCGTCGTCGAAGGCGCGCTCGAGTTCGCCCTCGACCGCCGCGCCCTTGTTCTCGATCATCATGACCAGGTCGGTGTCGGCCGAGCCGGTGCCGATCAGTTCGTAGAACCGCCGGGCGTCTTCAGGGCTCCAGGAGCCGTCTTCTGCAAATGCCATGTCACCTCCGGGTGCTTAGGAAAAAAATTCGAACCGGCGTCACGGCCGGGCTCCGTCGGCGGGCGCGCCGCCGTTCCTGCGCAGCAGGGCCGCGAACACCTGCCGCTCGCGCTCACCGGTGCCGGCCGGCGGCTGGCCGCCGCGCACGCGCACTTCCGACAGTTCCGCCTGCGCCGATGCCACGCCGAACAGGCGCGGCGCGCTGTAGGGCGCGGCGGGCACGGCCATGACGAGCAGGCGCGCGTCGCCCGGCGCATCGAGCCAGGGCAGGTCGAAGCGGCGGGCCGAGGGCTGCTCCGGCGTGCCGCGCTTGAAGCGGTTGGTCTCGCCCGAGGCGTCGGGGTACACCGGCTGCAGGTTGCCGCGGCCGTCGATGCCGGCGACGACCAGGTCGATCGAACGGCCGCTGGTGTTGCGCACGTTCAGCCGCAGGCGCTCGCCGGGGCGCAGCGCGGGCAGCGCACCCGAGGCCTCGTCAACGGACGCGCTGCGCAGCAGCCGCTCGCCGCTCCAGATTTCGAGCGCGGCGTCGAAGCCGTCGAGCCGGCCGTCCTTGCCGTAGTCCTGCAGCCGGGCAAGCCACTTGAGCTGCGCCAGCGACTGCAGGCGGCGGCGCAGCGCGGCGGTGTCGGGCAGCACGACGGTGGAGAGCGTGGCGCCGAACAGCGGTGCCAGCAGTTCGATGCGCTGGCCCGAGGGGCCGAGGTCGGTCCAGCGCACGTCGGCGGGCGAAGCATCGTCGGCCAGGCGGATCGCGGCGGGGTAGTCCAGGCTCAGGCCGGCGGGCAAGGGCTTGTCGGCGCGCACGCGCAGGGCGGTCGCGGCCGGTTCGCCGACCGGCGTGACGCTCCAGAAGGCCGCGCCCGACACATCCTTCAGCGCCGAGGGCACGGCAAGCCCCGCGACGCCGGGCGCGACCTGCGCAAGCGTTGCGGGTGCGCCGCGCACGGTGCCGTCCTCGAGCGTCGCGAGCACGCGCACCTCCTGCTGCGGCACGAGGCCGTCGAGCAGGCCCGCCTTCAGGGCCAGGCTGTCGCCGGTGCGCTGCGCGCGCCACACGGGCCGCGTGGATGCGGGCGCGCCGCTGTTGGCGAACAGCGGCGCATCGAGGTTGCCTTCGGCCACCGGCGACGGCAGCTCGCGCGTGGGAAAGCGCTGCGCGAGTTCATCGATGACCGGTGGATAGAGCGCGAGCACCCCGTCGAACAGTTCGCGCCATGTGGCGGGCTTGCGCGACAGCGCCTCCACCAGGGCCCAGGTCAGCAGGCCCTGCGGCCGGGCATCGCGTGAATCGCGGGCGTTGCGCGCCTTGCGGGGCAGGCGCAGTTCGGGCGTGATCTGGTGGCTCTCGGACGCGAAGAAGGCGACATAGCGGGCACGCGGCACGGCGTCGGCCGGAGCGGGTGCGGCCATGCCGGAGCGCACGGGCGCATTGCCCCCCGCAAGCTGCGTCGCGCGCAGGCCGCGCCAGCGCACCTCGTCGTCGGCCGGGCCTTCGGCCGTGGCCGGCGCATCGGCGGTGCCGCGCGTCATCGAGTTGGCGGCGCAGGTGTCGAACACCGAGGCGATGAAGACGTTCTTCGCGAGGAAGGCCTGGATCCAGCCGTCGAAGTCGGCATCGCGCAGGTCGCCGGTCAACGTGCTGTCGCTGCCGAGCGTGCCGCGCACGTCGCGCGCGAGGAAGTTCTCGGACAGGCCGTCGGGCTCCTGGTAGCGCTTGGCCACGTCGCGCAGGCGGGTGCCGTGGCCGGAGAAATACAGCAACACAAAGTCGCCGCTCCTCGACTGCGCGAGCAGCCGCGCGAGCGCATCGTGAATGGCCTGCGAGTCGGGCAAGGCGGCGCCGCTCACGCCGTCCGCCAGCACGGTGATGTCGGCCGCACCGAAGCCCTGCCTGAGCAGCGCGTCGCGCATGAGCATCACGTCGTTGCGCGGCGCCTGCAGCCACAGGGCCTGCGGCTGGTTGACGAGTTCGGAGACGCCGACGAGCAAGGCGCGCTGGGTGGCGAGGGCGAGGCTGCCGCAAAGGAGCAGCCAAAGCACCAGCAGTGCCTGCAGCCAGCGCAGTTGCCTTGCTCCTTCCCCCGCTGGGGGAAGGCCGGGATGGGGGCGGGTAGAGCGCCCATTGGGTACGCCGCGTGCCCCCACCCCTGCCCTCCCCCGGAAGGGGAGGGAGAAAGCCGATTCGAGTTGTCTTGCTCCTTCCC
>NZ_JBXASW010000107.1:0-10167 GCF_058809745.1 Variovorax sp. MPBD4-3 | reverse complement strand
CACCCGTCTCCGCCCCCGAGCCCTCCCCCGCTCCCACGCCCATTTCCACCGCGCTTGCCGCCGATCGCATCGCGGTCAAATTCACCGCACCGGACGGCACCCCCGCCTTCGCCGTGCGCTGGCAAGACGGCGTGTACGCCTACATCAACCAGTGCCCCCACGCGGGCGGGCCGCTCGACTTCGAAGGGCAGATCATCGAAAGCTCGGGCCGCTTCCTGATGTGCGCGCGGCACGGCGCGATCTTCGAGCCCGACACCGGCAGGTGCGTGGGCGGCCCGTGCAAGGGCGCCAGCCTCGTGCCGGTGGCGGTTCACGAGCGGCCCGACGGCAGCATCTGGCAGGGCCAGGCCGAATGAACACAACCTTCAAGGAGAACCCTATGCGCAAGAACACCCGGCCTCACCCCCTCGCCCTGTCGGTCGCGGCGCTGGCCCTCGCCGGCGTGCTGGCGGGGTGCACCGGCATGGCGGCCGGCACCGGCGGCAAGGCTTCCACGGGCATGAGAGTGACGTCCGCAGCCTTCGCCGACAACGGCGTGATCCCGGCCGAGCATGCCGGCGCGGGCGAGTGCGGCGGCAGGAACATCTCTCCGCCGGTGGCCTGGAGCAACCTGCCGGCCAAGACCCGGTCGGTCGCCGTGCTGGTGTTCGACCCCGACGGCGCGGCCGGCCTCGGCGTGTCGCACTGGGTGGCCTACAACATCGCGGCCGAGCGCGGCGAGCTCAAGGCGGGCGAAGGCCAGGCGGGCTCCAACTTCAACTTCACCATGGGCCCGAACGTGGCCGGCGCGCCGGCCTATCGCGGCATGTGCCCGCCGGTGGGCGACCGGCCGCACCATTACGTGCTGACCGTGGTCGCCACCGACCTGGCGCCCGGCAGCCTGCCGGCCGGTCTCGGGCGCGACGCGCTGCTGGCCGCGCTCAAGGGCCATGCACTCGGCGGACAGAGCGTAGTGGGCCTCTACAGCCGCTAAAGCCCTCGGGCTGCCGGGTAATAATCAGGCTCCCGATTTGCCGGCGGCCCGTCAGCCATGGCTGCAGCCGCTTTTCCGAAAGCCCATCGATGGCCCTGACCGCCGCCGCGTCCGACGTTGCCCCGTCATCCGAACTCGACGCCATGTTCGACCTGGCGCCCGTCTCCCTCTGGATCGAAGACTACAGCGGCCTCAAGCGCAAGCTCGACGGCTGGCGCGCCGAAGGCGTCACCGACCTGGTGGCGTACCTGTCGGAAAACCCGGGCCGCGTGAGCGAATGCATGGCGCTGCTGAAGGTGCTGCGGGTCAACCAGCACACCCTGAAACTCTTTGCCGCCGACAGCCAGCAGACCCTGCTCGATTCCCTTGACCGCGTGTTCCGCGGCGACATGTCGGCCACCGTGGTGCACGAGCTCGACCAGCTATGGCGCGGCCAGCTCACCTTCGAGAGCGAAACGGTCAACTACGCCCTGGACGGCCGGCGGCTCGACGTGCGCGTGCGCGCCCGCGTGCTGCCCGGCCATGAAGCCACCTGGGAGCGCGTGCTGGTCTCGCTCGACGACGTGACCGAGCGCGTGGCCGCGCAGCGCCTGCGCGACGAAAGCGCCACCTACGCGCGCAGCCTGTTCGAGCGCTCGCCGGTGTCGCTGTGGGTGGAAGACTTCAGCGCCGTGCGCGCGCTGCTGCAGAGCATCCGCGCGCGCGGCATCACCGACTTCGCCACCTTCATCAAGGTGCACCCCGAGTTCGTCACCCGCTGCATGCAGGAGATCCGCGTCATCGACGTGAACCGCGAAACGCTGCGCATGTTCGGCGCGCCCGACCTGCAGACCCTGCTGGGCAGCCTCTCGCGCATCTTCCGCGACGAGATGCGCGAATCCTTCGCCGAGCAGCTGCAGGACCTGTGGAACGGCAAGACCGTGCAGCACCGCGAGGTGCTCAACTACTCGCTGTCGGGCGAGGTGCTGAACATCCACATGCAGTTCGCGGTGCAGGACGACCGGCTCGACACCTGGGACCTGGTGCTGGTGTCGCTGGTCGACATCACCGCGCGCAAGAAGGCCGAGGCCTACCTGGAATACCTGGGCAAGCACGACGTGCTCACGCAGCTGTGCAACCGCACCTATTTCACCGAGGAGCTCACCCGCCTCGCGCGCAAGGGCCCGTGGCCGGTGTCGATCGTGGCCATCGACCTGAACGGGCTGAAGCAGCTCAACGACCAGGAAGGCCACGCCGCCGGCGACTCGCTGCTGCGCCGCATGGGCGAGGTGCTGGACAAGGCCGTCGACCCGCCGGCTTGGCCCGCGCGCATCGGCGGCGACGAGTTCGCGGTGCTGCTGCCCATGACCGACGAGCGCGGCGCCGAAGCCATGCGCGAGCGCATCCTCACGCTGCTGGAAATGAACAACCAGTTCCACGCCGGCCAGAGCGGCCATGCGCTGAGCCTCGCGATGGGCCTTGCGACCTGCCACGCGGGCGAATCGCTGGAATCGGCACTGCAGCGCGCGGACCGGGCAATGTATGTCGACAAGGCGCGGCACTACGAAGGCTCGCCGGGGGATCGGCGGCGGGCGTAGCTACTCCGGCACCCGCACCCGCTCCAGCACGAAATCGATGAACGTCCGGATCGCCCGCGTGTGCTGGCGGTTCGGCATGTAGAGCATGAACATCTGCGTGCCGAAGATGGACAGGCGCCAGTCGTCGAGCGTGGTCACGACGTCGCCGCGGCGCACATCCTCCTGCACCACGTAGTCGGGCACGAGGCCGATGCCCAGGCCGGCGAGGATGGCCTGGCGCAGGAACAAGAAGTTTTCCGAGATCAGCGTCGGCTCCAGGATCACCTCGCGACGGGTCTCGCCCTGGTAGGCCGACACGCGCAGCTGCCGGCCGATGACGGCGGCGGTGACCACCGGCGCGCCCTGCAACGCGTCGAGCTGCACCGGCAGCGGATTCTTCGCCGCGTATTCCGCCGAGGCGCAGGCCACGTAGCGCACCGGCCCCATCGCGCGCGCCACCAGGTTCTGCGGCGGCTCGGGGATCACGCGGATGGCGATGTCTACCTCGTCGCGCAGCAGGTCCTCGATGCGGTTCTCGAACACCACGTCGAGCACGATGCCGGGGTACTGGCGCTTGAAGTCGATGAGCCAGTCGGCCATGACCAGTTGCCCGTAGCCGCTGGGCACGCTCAGCCGCACGCGGCCCTGCAGGCCCTGGCCCAGCGTGGTGACAGATTCGCGCGCCGCCAGCAGTTCGCCCTGGATCGCCACGCCGTGCTGGTAGAGCCGCAGGCCGATTTCGGTCGGCTCGGCGCGCCGGGTGGTGCGCCGCACCAGCTGCGCGCCCACCGAGCGCTCCAGCTGGTTCAGGTGGTAGCTGACGTTGGCGCGCGTCATCTTGAGGCGGCGGGCCGCCGCGCTCAGGTTGCCGGCATCGAGGATTTCCACCAGCAGGGTGAGCGATTGCAGGTCCATGCACCCGATTGTGTCAAAAATCCTTTGACAGTCTGTCAACCGCCTATGCAATTGTCAAAGCGGGGATACCGGCCAAGAATGCTTGGTTCACCCCAGAGCCTCGAACCCGCACGGTTCGCAACGCACGAGACAAGCAAGCACATGGCCACCAACACTCCCAGCCCTTCCACGTCCACCGGTCCCGTCACCTTCGAGCGTCGAGGCGACGTTTTCGTGGTGACCATCGACAACCCGCCCGTCAACGCCCTGGGCGTGGACGTGCGCCGCGGCCTCGTGGCCGCCATCGACGCGGCGGAGGCCGACGGCGCCGCCAAGGCGGTGCTGATCGCCGGCGCGGGCCGCAACTTCATTGCGGGCGCCGACATCCGCGAATTCGGCAAGACGCCGCAGCCGCCGTCGCTGCCCGAAGCCTGCCTGAAGATCGAGAACTGCACCAAGCCGGTGGTTGCCGCCATCCACGGCGCCGCGCTGGGCGGCGGGCTCGAAGTGGCGCTGTCGGCGCACTACCGCATCGCATCGCCCACCGCCAAGCTGGGCCTGCCCGAAGTGGCGCTGGGCCTCTTGCCCGGCTCGGGCGGCACGCAGCGCGCGCCGCGCCTCATCGGCGTGAAACCTGCGCTCGAACTCATGCTCAGCGGCCGCCATGCGGGCGCCAAGGAAGCGCTGTCGCTCGGCCTCGTCGACCGCCTGAGCACCGACGCCGACGCGCTGGCCGAAGGCCTGGCCTATGCGCAGGAACTGGTCGCCGCCAAGGCCCCGGTGCGCCGCACCCGCGACGCCGACGCGCTGGCCGACAAGGAAGCCAGCCGCGCCGCGCTCGAAGCCGCGCGCGCCGACACCGCCAAGAAGAGCCGCGGCCTGTTCTCGCCGATGAAGATCATCGAAGCCGTCGAGGCCGCGCTCACGCTGCCTTTCGACGAAGGCATGGCGCTGGAGCGCAAGCTGTTCCTGCAGTGCATCGACAGCCCGCAGCGCGCCGGCCTGATCCACGCCTTCTTCGCCGAGCGCGAAGTGCTGAAGGCGCCCGAGACCAAGTCGGCCAAGCCGCGCGCGCTGGAGTCGGCCGGCATCGTCGGCGGCGGCACCATGGGCGCGGGCATCGCGGTGGCCATGCTCGACGCCGGCATGCCGGTGACCATGATCGAGCGCGACGACACCCAGCTCGCACGCGGCCGCGCCAACGTGGAGAAGGTGTACGACGGCCTCATCAAGAAGGGCCGCATGACGCCCGAGGCCAAGGCAGCCGTCATGGCGCGCTTCTCCGGCTCCACCAGCTACGACGCGCTCGCCAGCGTCGACATCGTGGTGGAAGCCGTGTTCGAGGAAATGGGCGTCAAGAAGGCCGTGTTCGCCGAACTCGACCGCGTGTGCAAGCGCGGCGCGGTGCTGGCCACCAACACCTCGTACCTGGACATCGACGAGATCGCCGCCAGCATCTCGCGCCCGCAGGACGTGGTGGGCCTGCACTTCTTCTCGCCCGCCAACATCATGAAGCTGCTGGAGATCGTGGTGCCCGCCAAGGTGAGCGCCGACGTGGTCGCCACCGGCTTCGAGCTGGCGAAGAAGCTCAAGAAGGTGCCGGTGCGCGCCGGCGTGTGCGACGGCTTCATCGGCAACCGCATCCTGGCGGTGTACCGCCAGGCCGCCGACCACATGATGGAAGATGGCGCCTCGCCCTACCAGATCGACGAAGCGGTGCGCAACTTCGGCTACCCGATGGGCCCGTTCCAGGTGTCCGACCTGGCCGGCGGCGACATCGGCTGGGCCACGCGCAAGCGCAAGGCCGCCACGCGCGACCCCGAGGCGCGCTACGTGCAGATCGCCGACCGCATCTGCGAGCGCGGCTGGTTTGGCCAGAAGACGCAGCGCGGCTACTACCTGTACCCGGAAGGCGCGCGCACCGGCGTGCCCGACCCCGAAGTGCTGGCCATCATCGACGCCGAGCGCGAGCGCGCCGGCATCAAGCCGCGCGCCTTCACCGAAGAGGAAATCATGCGCCGCTACATGGCCGCGATGGTCAACGAAGGCGCCAACGTGGTGCTGCAGCGCATCGCGCTGCGCCCGCTGGACGTGGACGTGACCTTCCTCTACGGCTACGGCTTCCCGCGCCACCGCGGCGGCCCGATGAAATACGCCGACACCGTGGGCCTGCCCAAGGTGCTGGCCGACATCCGCGAGTTCGCGAAGGAAGACCCGATCTTCTGGAAGCCGTCGCCGCTGCTGGTGCAGCTGGTCGAACGCGGCGCCGATTTCGCCAGCCTCAATCAATCCGAGTAACCACAGAGCCAGCCCTCCAGGAGACACACCCCATGCGTGAAGCCGTCATCGTTTCCACCGCCCGCACCCCGCTCACCAAGGCGCACCGCGGCGAATTCAACATCACCCCCGGCCCCACGCTGGCGGCCTTCGCCGTGAAGGCGGCGGTGGAACGCTCGGGCCTCGACCCCGCGCTGATCGAGGACGCCATCCTCGGCTGCGGCTACCCCGAAGGCACCACCGGCCGCAACATCGCGCGCCAGGCCATCATCCGCGCGGGCCTGCCGATCGGCATTGCCGGCACCACGGTGAACCGCTTCTGCGCCTCGGGCCTGCAGGCGATTGCCATGGCCGCGGGCCGCATCGTGGTGGACGGCGCGCCGGCCATGATCGCGGGCGGCGTGGAAAGCATCTCGCAGATCCGCTCGCGCAGCGCCACCGATGCCGGCGACAGCGGCATGGACCCGTGGATCGTCGAGCACAAGCCCGAGCTGTACATGGCGATGATCGAAACGGCCGACATCGTGGCCAAGCGCTACAACATCAGCCGCGAGGCGCAGGACCGCTTCTCCGCCGAGAGCCAGCGCCGCACCGAAGAAGCGCAGATCGCCGGCCGCTACAAGGACGAGATCGTCGCCTGCACCACCACCATGGCCGTGACCGACAAGGAGACGAAGGAAGTCACCTACCGCGAAGTGACGGCCACCGAAGACAACTGCAACCGCCGCGGCACCACCTACGAAGCGCTCGCCAAGCTGAAGCCCGTGATGGGCGAAGACAAGTTCGTCACCGCCGGCAATGCCTCGCAGCTGTCCGATGGCGCATCCGCCTGCGTGCTGATGGAAGCCAAGGACGCCGAGCGCGCCAACATCAAGGCGCTGGGCGCCTTCCGCGGCCTCGCGGTGGCCGGTTGCGAGCCCGACGAGATGGGCATCGGCCCGGTGTTCGCGGTGCCCAAGCTGCTCGCGCGCCACGGCCTCAAGGTGCAGGACATCGGCCTGTGGGAACTCAACGAGGCCTTCGCCTCGCAGTCGATCTACTGCCAGGACAAGCTGGGCATTCCGTCGGAGCTGCTCAACGTGAACGGCGGCGCCATCTCCATCGGCCACCCCTTCGGCATGACCGGCGCGCGCCTCGCGGGCCATGTGCTCATCGAAGGCAAGCGCCGCGGCGCGAAGTACGCCGTGGTCACGATGTGCATCGCCGGCGGCATGGGCGCTGCGGGCCTGTTCGAAATCTATTGAGGAGCCCGCGATGGACCTGAACTTCACGACCGAAGAAGAAGCCTTCCGCAGCGAGGTGCGCGCCTTCCTGGCCGCCAGGCTGCCGGTGCGGCTGTCCGAGAAAGTGCGCAGCGGCAAGATCCTCGAGAAGGCCGACATGCAGGAATGGCACGCCATCCTCAACGAGCGCGGCTGGCTCGCCAACCACTGGCCCGAGCAGTACGGCGGCCCGGGCTGGACGGCGGTCGAGAAGTTCATCTTCGAGAACGAATGCGCGCTGGCCTTCGCACCGCGCATCGTGCCCTTCGGCGTGAACATGCTGGGGCCGGTGCTCATCAAGTACGGCAACGAAGCGCAGAAGCAGCATTGGCTGCCGCGCATCCTGAACGGCGCCGACTGGTGGTGCCAGGGCTATTCGGAACCCGGCGCGGGCTCCGACCTGGCAGCGGTGAAAACATCGGCCGTGCGCGGCATCGACGCGCAGGGCGACCACTACATCGTGAACGGCCAGAAGACCTGGACCACGCTGGGCCAGCACGCCAACATGATCTTCTGCCTGGTGCGCACCAACCGCGAGGCGAAGAAGCAGGAAGGCATCAGCTTCCTGCTGATCGACATGACATCGCCCGGCGTGGAAGTGCGCCCGATCATCACGCTCGACGGCGAGCACGAGGTGAACGAGGTGTTCTTCTCCGACGTGCGCGTGCCCGCCGAGAACCTCGTGGGCGAGGAGAACAAGGGCTGGACCTGCGCCAAGTACCTGCTGACCTACGAGCGCACCAACATCGCGGGCGTGGGCTTCTCCGTGGCAGCGCTTGAACAGCTCAAGGGCATTGCCGCCACGCAGACCAGGAACGGCAAGCCGCTGGCCGACGATCCGGCCTTTGCCGCGCGCATGGCGCGCGTCGAGATCGACCTGGAGAACATGAAGACCACCAACCTGCGCGTGATCGCGGCGGTGGCCGGCGGCGGCGTGCCGGGCGCGGAAAGCTCGATGCTGAAGATCCGCGGCACCGAGATCCGCCAGGAAATTTCTTCGCTGGCCCGCCGCGCGATGGGCGTGTACGGCCGCCCCTTCATCGCCGAGGCGCTGAAGGACGGGTTCACCGGCGAGACCTTCGGCCCCGATTACGCATCGGCCGCCGCCTCGCGCTACTTCAACAACCGCAAGCTGTCGATCTTCGGCGGCTCGAACGAAATCCAGAAGAACATCATCAGCAAGATGATTCTTGGTCTGTAAAGGAGACATGCCATGAACTTCGAACACACCGAAGACCGGCGCATGCTCGCCGACAGCCTGAACCGCTTCATCAGCGAGCAGTACGCGTTCGACGCGCGCGACCGCATCGCGAAGTCGCAGCACGGGTTCAGCAAGGAAATCTTCCAGCAGTTCGCCGAACTGGGCGTGATCGGCGCGCTGTTCAGCGAGGCCGACGGCGGCTTCGGCGGCGGCGGCTTCGACATCGCCGTGGTCTTCGAGGCACTGGGCCGCGGCCTGGTGGTCGAGCCGCTGCTGGGCGCGGTGATGGTCGGCGAGGCGCTCAGCGCCGCCGGCACCGATGCGCAGAAAGAAAAGCTCGCGGACATCATCAACGGCGTGACCGTGGCGGCCTTCGCGCACGACGAGGCCGACACGCACTACGAACGCTCGCGCGTGGCCACCAAGGCAGAACGCTCCGGCGATGGCTGGGTGCTGCACGGCGCCAAGGCCGTGGTGCCGCAGGGCGAGCAGGCCGACCTGTTCCTGGTCTCGGCCCGCACCTCGGGCAACGTGGACGACGAAGCCGGCATCTCGCTGTTCCTCGTGCCCGCGAAGACCGCTGGCCTCACGGTGCGCGGCTGCCCCGCCATCGACGGCGGTCGCGTGGCCGAACTTGCATTCGACGGCGTGAAGCTGGGCGCCGACGCGCTGCTCGGCGCGGAAGGCCAGGGCCATGCCACGCTGGAACGCGCCATCGGCCGCGGCGTGCTTGCGCTCTGCGCCGAGGCACTGGGCGCGATGGAAGCAGCGAAGACCGCCACGCTGGAATACCTGCGCACGCGCAAGCAGTTCGGCACGCTGATCGGCAGCTTCCAGGCGCTGCAGCACCGCATGGCCGACCTGCTGCTGGAGATCGAACAGGCGCGCTCGGCCGTCATCAACGCGGCCGCCGCTATCGACACCGGCGAGCGCCTGGCGCGCGAGCGCGCGCTGTCGGCCGCCAAGTTCAGCATCGGCCGCATCGGCGCGCTGGTGGCGCAGGAAAGCATCCAGATGCACGGCGGCATCGGCATGACCTGGGAACTGCCCCTGCCCCACTACGCCAAGCGCCTGGTGATGATCGACCACCAGCTGGGCGACGAAGACCACCACCTGCAGCGCTACATCGCCCTGGGCCAAGAGTCCGGCAAGGAGGTGGCGGCATGAGCGACACGACCAACAAGACAGTGCTGATCTCGCAGGAAGGCGCCGTGCGCATCCTGACCAACAGCAACCCCGCCGCGCGCAACGCGATCACGCCCACGCTGTACGCCGAGCTGAGCGCCGCGCTGTCCGACGCCGAGAAAGACCCCGAGGTGGGCGCCATCGTGTTCACCGGCGCGGGCGATTTCTTCTGCTCCGGCGGCGACCTGAACCTGCTGGCCAAGCGCCGCGAGCTGCCGGTGGCCGAGCGCCGCCAGATCCTCGAAGGCCTCAACAACCTGATCCGCGCGCTGCGCGATTGCGGCAAGCCGGTGATCGCGGCGGTCGAAGGCGGCGCCGCTGGCGCGGGCCTGTCGATGGCGCTGGCCTGCGACATGCTGGTGTCGGCGCGCGACGCCTTCTTCACCGTGGCCTACGTCAAGGTCGGCCTCACGCCGGACGGCGGCGCCACGGCCTTCCTGGCGGAGTTCGTCTCGCGCCAGGTGCTGACCGAGATGTGCCTGACCGGCGACCGCATGCCGGCCGAGCGCCTGCACGCGCTGGGCGCCGTCAACCGCCTGACCGACAAGGGCGCCGCGCTGGCCGAAGCCATCGCGCTCGCGGCCAAGGTGGCCAGCGGCCCGCAACGCGCCAGCGCGCGCATCAAGACGCTGTGCCGCCAGGCGCACCACGCCACGCTGGAAGAGCAGCTCGACGCCGAGGCCGTGTTCATGGTCGAGTCGCAGGGCGACGCCGAAGCGGCCGAAGGCATCGGCGCGTTCCTCGGCAAGCGCAAGGCCGACTTCGTGGCGCTGCGCCGTGCCGGCGGCAAGGCGGACGCGTCCTGACACCCGCCCTGCC
>NZ_JBXASW010000106.1:0-10474 GCF_058809745.1 Variovorax sp. MPBD4-3 | reverse complement strand
ATTCGCGGAGGGGAGTACCCGGCGGCCTGTGCATGCGCCCCGAACAAGAACTCCCTGAAAATTCCCGGACATGAGCCCGGTCCCCGTGCAGCGCTCCGCCCCAGAACCCCTGACCCCCCGCGCGGCATGGGTCATGGTCCTGGCGCTGTGTGCCGGGGTCGCGCTGAGCCAGGCGTTCCGCACGGTCGGCGCCATCATGGCGAGTCCGCTGCAAACCGACTTCAGGCTGTCGGCCCAGGCCCTCGGGATTTTCTCGGGGGCTTTTCATTTTGCGTTCGGCGCGATGCAGCTGTTCATGGGCATCGGCATCGACCTGCACGGCGTGCGGCGCACGGTGCTGGTGGCTTTTCCCATCGCCATCGCGGGCGCGCTGCTGTCGGCGGCGGCTTCTAGCTACCTGGTGCTGGTGGCCGGGCAGGCGCTGATCGGCGTGGGCTGCGCGCCGGCCTTCCTGGTGTGCACCGTGTTCATCGCGCGGCACTTTCCGGCGGCGCGCTTCGCCACCGTGTCGGGCATGGTGCTGGCCATCGGCGGGCTGGGCATGCTGGTGACCGGCACGCCGCTGGCCTGGCTGGTGCAGGCCTATTCATGGCGCGCGGGCTTCCTGGTGCTGGCCGTGGCGGCCGCGCTGGCCTGGCTCGCCATCTGGCACTGGGTGCACGAGCCCGCTTCGGCCGTGCCGCAGGTGAAGGAATCGGTGCCAGAGGCCATCCGCCAGTTCGGCGCGCTGTTCGCGATGCCGCACACGCTCGGCATCGTGGTGCTGGGCGCGGTTACCTATGCCGCCTTTATCTCTCTGCGCGGGCTGTGGCTCGGCCCGCTCATGATGGGGCGGCACGGCTATTCGCTGGTGGAGAGCGGCAACGTCGCGCTGGCGGTGTCGGTGATCTCGCTGGTCGGCGCGCCCCTGTTCGGGCGGCTCGACCGCGACGGCGCAGCACGGCGGCGCTGGATCGTGATCTGCGCGCTCGGCTATGCGGGGCTCTTCGCGCTCATCGCGGTGCTGCACTCGGCCTGGCTGGACATCGCGGGCATGTTGCTGATCGGCGTGCTCTCGGGCTTCATCGTCTGGCAGTACGCCGACGTGCGCGGTGCCTACCCCGCCGCGCTCACCGGCCGCGCGATGGCCGTGTTCACGATGGCGATGTTCCTCGGCGTGGCGCTCATGCAGTGGGGCACCGGCGTCGCCGCCTCGGTGGCGTCCGCGCACGGCGCCGACCCGCTGACGGCCGTGCTGGCGACCATCGCCGCGCTGCTCGTGCTGGGCATCGCGGCCTTCGCGTGGCTGCCGGCGCCCAAGACATCCTCGGCCTGATCAGTGAACACCGCGGAACCGGCTTTGCCGGGCCGCAGGTGTCGCCCCGGCAGGGGGTCGGCGAAGCGACACGAAGTGCGCGCAGCCTGGGGGCGAGCCCGGTTCAGATCTTGAATGCGCGCTGGATGTCCGGCCGCACCAGGTCGGCGTACTCGCGGTGCTTGCGGATGTAGCCCGCAATGAACTGGCACACCGGAATCACGTGCAGCCCCTTGGCGCGGGCCTCGTCGAGCACGTGCCTGGCGATGCCGGAGCCCACGCCCTTGCCTTCATGCTCGGGCAGCACTTCGGTGTGGGTGAACATGATGGCGTCGGTCAGCAGGTTGTATTCGGCATAGGCCGCGAGCTTGCCGTCGAGCGCGGCCTCGTAGCGGTGCTGCGCTTCGTTGTTGGTGAAGACGAGTGCGGTGGCGTTGTCGGTCATGGTTGGCGTGCGAGGTAGGTTGCGAGATTGGCGGCGGCGGTGGCGCGCACCTTCTTGCGCAGCATCGGCGTCCAGCCCAGCAGCAGGCCCGGCGCGCCGAGCGCCTGGCGCGACCAGGTCCAGAACGCAAAGCTGTCGTGGTGCGTGGCGATCAGGCCTTCGGGCGTGAAGGTGAAGCGCGCGTCGACGCTGTTGTCGACGATGCGCCCGGTGGCGCTGAAGCGGTAGTGCGCGTCCCAGTGGGCGCCGCCGGTGCGCTCGTCGGCCTGCACGTCGCGCCAGGTCAGGCGCCACACGTCGGCGCCCTTGGCCTGCGTGGCGCTCGCCAGCATGCGCCACATGCCGCCGACCTGGCGCCGCCCGCGCAGCGAGAAGGCCTCGTCGTCGAATTCGGCATCGGGCGCGTAGCAGGCCTCCATGGTCGGCGCGTCGAGCTTGGCGAATGCGCTGTAGAAGCGCTCGATGGTCTGGGCGTTGGTCACTGCGGTCATGGGCTCTGTCTCTCCTGGTGTGTCCGGTCGCGTCTTGTCCTATCGGGCCGAGAGCAGCTCGACCAGCGTCTGCAGCGCGTAGTGCACCGTGGCCGCGCGTACCGTGGCGCGGTCGCCGTCGAAGCGGCGGCGCTCGGTGCGCACCTGGCCGTCGACCGACCAGCCGAACCACACGGTGCCCACCGGCTTGTCGGGCGTGCCGCCGGTCGGGCCCGCCACGCCGGTCACGGCCAGCGCCACGCGCGAAGGTGCCGAGCGGGCGATGGCGCCCACGGCCATGGCGCGCGCCACGGGCTCGCTGACCGCGCCGTTGGCCGCGATCAGCGCCGCGTCCACGCCCAGGATCTCGGTCTTGGCTTCGTTCGAATACGTGATGAAGCCGCGCTCGAACCATGCGCTGGAGCCCGCGAGCTCGGTGCAGGCCGCGCCTATGAGCCCGCCCGTGCAGCTCTCGGCGGTGGCCAGCATCCAGCCCTTCTTCTGCAGCAGGCCGGCCACGGCCACCACCAGTGCGGGCGTGTCGAGGTCCGCGAGCGTCGTCGCCTCGGCGGTTTTTGTCGTCGTCGTCGTCGTGGTCGAAGAAGAATCCATCGCTTTCACCATGTTCACCAGGCGCGCCACAGCGCAATGACCAGCAGCGTGCAGAAGGCCGCCACCAGGTCGTCGAGGATGATGCCGAAGCCCGCGTGCCACCAGCGCACCTGTGCCGCGTCGCGCTGCTTGAACAGCGCATCGGCCCAGGCCACCGGGCCGGGCTTGGCGGCGTCGAAATAGCGGAACAGCGCGAAGGCCACGGCCTGCGCCAGCAGCCCGGCCGGCGTCACCAGCCAGAGCACGATCCAGAAGGCGACCACCTCGTCCCACACCACGGCGCCGGGGTCGGCCACGTTCATGTCGCGCGCGGTGACGGTGCAGGCCCACCAGCCCACCGGCAGCGACGCCAGGATGATCCAGCCGATGGTCGCGGGCGTGAACCACAACTGCATCACCGCGAAGGCCGCCCAGGCCCACAGCGTGCCCACGGTGCCGGGCGCGAAGCGCGGCAGGCCCGAGCCGAAGCCCAGCGCGATGAAGTGCGCGGGGTGGGAGAGCATGAAGCGCAGCGTGGCGCGTCGCATGGAGGGCAGGGGCATGGCGCCGGACGGGGAGGCGTCGATGGGCGAAGTGGTGGAGGAGGAAGAGGAAGCAGCTTGCATCAGGGGCAGGAGTGTCGCGCATCTGCGGCGCGGCCTGTTCGGCGGCTTGTGCAGCAGCCGTTTTATTTATCAAAGCAATAGCTTGTTTAATTGGTGCGTGCGGCCTACCATCCAGGCTTCTTCCAAGTCCTCCGCATCCTTGTCATGTCCTCTTCTTCCGCCGCCCTGCGGCCCGCGCCCCCCACTGCCGGTTGGGGCGAACTCTTCAGCGGCCGCAACGGCTGGCGCGCGCTCGCGCTGACCGGCGGTGTCGCGCTGCATGCCATCAACGTCCACATCGTGACCACCGTGCTGCCCTCGGTGGTGCGCGAGATCGGCGGGCTCGACTGGTACGCCTGGAGCACCACGCTCTTCGTGGTCGGCTCGATCCTGGGCGCCACGCTGTCGGTGCGGCTGCTGGCGGTGCTCGGCCCGCGCGGTGCATGCCTGGCGGCGCTGGCGGTGTTCAGTGCCGGCTCCATCGGCTGTGCGCTGGCGCCGGCCATGCCGTGGATGCTCGCGGGCCGCACGGTGCAGGGGCTCGGCGGCGGGCTGCTCGCGGCGCTGAGCTACGGGTTGATCCAACTGGTGTTCGAGCAGCGGCTGTGGCCGCGCGCGGTGGCGCTGGTGTCGGGCATGTGGGGCGTCGCCACGTTGTGCGGGCCGGCCGTGGGCGGGCTGTTCGCGCAGGCCGGGCACTGGCGCTGGGCCTTCTGGTTCCTGCTGCCGGTGGCGGCAGCGCAGGCGGTGCTGGTGCTGGTGCAGCTGCGGCCCTCGGCCGGCGTGACGCACACGCGGCCCGCCGCCATGCCGCGCGTGCCGGGCCCGCAGATCGGGCTGCTCGCCACCTCGGTGCTGGTGATCGCGGCCAGCGGCCTGCTGTCCGACCTGCTCCGGCAGGCCGTCGGCGTGCTGGTGGGCCTGGCCATCGGCTTTGTTGCCACGCACATCGACCGCGGCGCCGCGGTGCGGGTGCTGCCGAGCGGCGCCTACTCGATGCGCGCGCCGCTCGGCGCCATCTATGCGAGCGTGGCGTTGCTGCTGATCGGCACCACCACCGAGATCTTCGTGCCTTACTTCCTGCAGCTGCTGCACGGCCATACGCCGCTTGCGGCGGGCTACCTCACGGCGGCGATGGCCGGCGGCTGGAGCGTGGGCTCGCTGCTGTCCTCGGGCCGCAGCGGCGCCGGCGCCGACCGCATGCTGCGCGCCGGGCCGGTGATCTGCACCCTGGGGCTGGCGGCGCTGGCGTGGCTGCTGCCGTCGCCGGGCGTGTTCGGCGCGGGCGTGGAGACGCTGGTCGTCGCGCTTGCGCTGGCGGCCGTGGGGCTTGGCGTGGGCATCGGCTGGCCGCACCTGCTGACGCGCGTGATGTCGCTCGCGCCCAAGGGCGAGGAAGGCCTGGCCTCGGCCTCGATCACCACGGTGCAGCTCTACGGCATGGCCGTGGGCGCCGCGGTGGCGGGCCTGGTGGCGAATGCGGCGGGGCTCACCACCCCGGGCGGCGTGGAAGGCGCGCGCTCGGCGGCGGCCTGGCTGTTCGCGAGCTTCGCGCTCGCCCCGGCGCTGGCCGTATGGCTGGCCTGGCGCGCGGTTGCCGCCAGGCGCTAGACGAAATGATCGAAGGAGCCGAAGCGCTGCGGCACCGGCGCGCCGGCCGAATCGACGATGCGCAGCCCCGCGTCAGGCTCGACGCGGCCGATGCGCGACACGGGCGTCGCGCTGTCGAGGCCGGCCTGCTCGACCGCCGCGCGTGCTGAAGGCGGCGCGGTGAAGACCAGTTCGTAGTCGTCGCCGCCCGAGAGTGCGCAGGTGCGCAGGACGGCGGTGCCCAGGCCCGGCGCCTGGGCGGCGATCAGGCCGGTGGCCGCATCGGCGTCCAGCGTGGCGCCCACCTTGCTCGACGCCAGGATGTGGCCCAGGTCGCCGATCAGCCCGTCGCTCACGTCCACGGCTGAAGACGCGATGCCGCGCAGCGCCTGCCCCAGCGCCACGCGCGGCGTGGGCTGCTCCATGCGCGCACGCGCCGATTCGAACGCCTCTGCCGGCATCGACACCGTGCCGCGGAACACCTCGAGCGCCAGGCGCGCATCGCCCAGCGTGCCGCTGACCCAGATGTCGTCGCCGGCGCGCGCGCCGGAGCGCAGCAGCGCCGCGCCGGCCGGCACTTCGCCGAACACCGTGATGCAGATGTTGAGCGGGCCGCGCGTGGTGTCGCCGCCCACCAGTTCGCAGCCGTGCGCGTCGGCCAGCGCGAACAGGCCGCGCGAGAAGCCTTCGAGCCAGGGCTCGTCGACGCCGGGCAGCGCCAGCGCCAGCGTGAAGGCCAGCGGCTTCGCGCCGCAGGCGGCAAGGTCGCTGAGGTTCACCGCCAGCGCCTTGTGGCCGAGCCGCGCCGGATCGACGGTCGAGAGAAAGTGCCGGCCCTCGACCAGCATGTCGGAGGACACCGCGAGCTGCATGCCCGCCGCGGGCGCGAGCAAGGCGCAGTCGTCGCCCACGCCGAGGGGAGAGCGCGTGGCGGGGCGCTTGAAGTAGCGTGTGATCAGGTCGAATTCACCCATGCGGCGAGCATAAGCGGTGCGCCGCGGGCGGCCTCAGGCTTCGCCCCGGAACCGCAGCGCCGCCTGCCGCACCACCTCCGCCAGCAGCCGTTCTTTTCCCTGCTTCTCGCGCAGCCACCGCGCGTCGTTGCGGTTGGCCTCCACGCTGGTGCGCAGTTCGCCCAGCGCCTGCGTGGCGTTGAGCGCCTCGCTGTGCCACTCGAGCTGCGTCATCGTCATCAGGATGTGGTCGCGCAGCGGCATGTGCTGGCCGCTGGCGGGGTCGACGTAGACCGCGTCCAGTCCGAAGCGGCAGGCCTGGAAGCGGTTGTAGGTGTAGACGAGATAGTCGTCCTCGGTCGGCTCGAAGGGCTGCTCCTGCAGGAACCAAGCGGCCAATGACTGCACGTAGCCCGCGAGCGCGGCGGCGCGCTCCACGGTGAGCGGCGTGTCGAACACGCGGATCTCGATGGTGCCGAACTCGGGCTTGGGGCGGATGTCCCAGTAGAAGTCTTTCATGCTGCGCACGACGCCGGTGCGGGTCATGCGCTCGAAATACGCCTCGAATTCCTTCCAGCTCAGCGTGAAGGGCGCGCGGCCCGACAGCGGGAACGCGAACACCGAGTTCAGCCGCGCCGAGTCGAACTGCGTGTCCTGCCCCTGCACGAAGGGCGAAGACGCCGACAGCGCGATGAAGTGCGGGATGTAGCGCGACATGCGGTGCAGCATCAGCAGCGCCGCGTCGGCGTCGGGGCAGCCGATGTGCACGTGCTGGCCGAAGATGGTGAACTGCTTGCTCAGGTAGCCGTACAGCTCCGACAGCTCGCGAAAGCGCGGCTTGTCGTAGATGCGCCGCTCGTGCCACTGCTGGAAGGCATGCGTGCCGCCGCCCACCACAGCGATGTTGAGCTTGTCGGCATTGCGGATCAGCGCCTCGCGGATCGGCGAAAGCTGCGTGATCACGTCCTGCGCCGAATGGCAGATGTCGGTCGAGATCTCGATCATGCTCGAGGTCATCTCGGGCACCACGCTGCCGGGCAGCGGCGTCTGCGCCATCAGCCGCAGCATGTCCTCGGCGTACGGCGCGAGGTCGTAGTCGTGCGTGTTCACGAGCTGAAGTTCCAGCTCCACGCCCAGCGACAGCGCCTGCGACTTGTTGAAGGGCTCCAGCTTGACCATGCGGCTCGCCGGGTCCGCAGGCAGCGGGGCGGAGCGCACGTCGTCGCTGTCCGGATCCACGGGGGTGGCCGCGCTGCTGTTGTTGCTGATGCTGCTCATCGCTGCGTGTCCTCGGTGGTGCTGAAGGCCTGGGGCGCCCAGGGCACCGAACTCTCCCCGACCGCATGGATGGCCACTGTGGCGAGCACCGCGCCCACCACTTCCATCAGCAGGATCGAGGGCAGGGCCACCTGCGTGATCATGGTGCCCAGCAGGGGCGAGGCGGTGGCGAAATTGGAGGCGATGAGCAGCGCGATCGACGACAGCGGCGACATCGCGCAGCCGACCCAGAAGGCCTGCTTCCAGCTTGCGCCGCTTCCGGGGTTGGCGATGGCCACGCCTGCGATCTTGGTCAGCAGGCGCACGCCGATCACTGCCAGCACCACGCTGGCCACGGGCAGGGTCCAGTCGGCCTGCGCGGCGACGATGGACACCAGCACGAACATCAGCATGGTCAGCAGCGAGGCGGCCGTGCCAAGCTGGCGCTGCCAGGCCCAGGGCTTGGGGTTGAGCGTCTTGAGCAGCACGCCGCCGATCAGCGCCGCCAGCGGCGCCGAGCCGCCGATGTGCGCGGTGAGGGCAGCGCCCGCCGCGATGATCGCCAGCAGCAGGATCGACGTGTTCTCGCTGGTCGGGCTCATCACCCGCAGCGCCGAGCGCAGCGCCAGCGCCATGATGCCGCCCACCACGAACGACAGGCCCAGCACCACGGCCACCGGATAGAGCTGCTGCAGCACCGTTTGCGGCGCGCGCTCGATCAGCCCGGCCTGCGCATAGCCCAGCGCCAGCGCGTAGAAGGTGTTGAGCGTGGACAGCGTCATGGCGCGTTCGGTCACCGGGCCGGCGGCGCGGGTGTCGATGATCACGCGGCTGAGCACCGCCGGCGAGGCCACGATGGCCATCAGCGCGATCGGGTTGGCCACCGGCTCTGGCAGGCCCAGCAGCGTCAGGATCCAGTACACGCCGAAATAGGTGAGCGTGGCTTCGAGCAGGCTCTGCACCAGCACCATCGGGTTGTGCCGGAACCAGCGCAGCGGCAGCCGGCCACCGGCCTCGAACAGCACCACGGCCGCGCCCAGCTCCAGCAGGAAGAGGCTGATGCCGCGCAGCGGCCAGATCGCGCCTTCGAAGCCGGCGAAGCCGACCACCGCGCCCACCAGCGAATAGCCGATCACCTTGGGCAGCCCCAGGTAGCGCTGGACCAGGTGGCCGGAGGCCGCTGCCGCCGCCAGCAGCAGCGACCACAGCACGGTGGGAAGGCCGGCCGAGGGGCGCACCCATTCGGACCAGAAGCCCAGCAGGTCGTTGAGGAAGCTCGTCAGGTTCATGCAGGTAGGAAGAAGCTCACCGGCCGGCTGCGCCAGCGCGCCCAGATCGCGCGGCGGATGCGCGCGCGGTCATTCAGGCTCACGCTGTGCGCGCGCAGCGCCAGCCGGAAAGCGAAATAGAAACTCACGCTCACATTGAGCGCGCCGATCACGGGAATGGCCGCCACCGCCCACCACAGCGCGGGCTGCTGCAGCACCGCGGGGCCGGTGGACGCCGCGGCCGCGGCGATCTGCCCGGCCGACAGTGTCACGTGGCGCACATCCAGGCCGAGCCCGAAGAAACCCGCGAACGCGGGCAGCAGTCCGAGCATGAGTCCCAGCGAGATGTTGGAGGCGAAGCCTGAGATGTGCGTGCGCATGAAGTCGGCCCAGCGGCGAGCCCGTGCGGCACCCAGAAAAGCGCCGATGCGGGGGTTGTAACGCATCGCGGAGTCCAGTCTGTGCAGGACAAAGGCGTTTTCTGTCCATCCGGCGATGATGCTGGCCGAAAACAGCAGGATGCCGGTGAATGCCGCATAAAGCGCAGTCGGGCCGGCCAGCGACAGCGAATTCAGCGTGGCCGCCGCATGCGCCGCGTCGAGCAGCGGCCGGCCGGTTGCCAGCTGGATCAGCAGCGCCACCGCCGCCATCGCGGGCACCACCACCAGCACGTTGCCCAGCACCGCCGCCACCTGGGAGCGCACCAGGTTGGCCACCTCGTCCACGAACCGGGCCACCGCCTCGTCCGACTTGATGTCGCGCAGCCGCGCCGCCAGCGCCGGCGCGGTCATGGCGGGCTGCTTGGTGGCCAGCGTCAGGTGCAGCAGCTGGATGGCGACGAAGCTCGCCGCGTACATGAGGCCCGCGGCCAGCCCGCTCCAGAAGGCCGACAGGCCCAGCGCATAGATGCCGAACTTCAGCAGCACCGTGATGGAAGTGAGCGCGCCGCCGCCCGCGGCCTTCTTCACCATCTGCGCATAGCTGGCGCGGTCGCGGGTGATGTAGTGCTCGCCGGTCTCGGCGCTGCGCTCGGTCACCTTGGCGGCCAGCATCGACGAGTTGGACGCGATCAGCGCGCGGATGCTGTTGCGCTCGCCGCCCGCCAGCACCAGCCGTCCGATCAGCCGCGCCACGCTGGGCGCGGGGCTGGGCGACATCAGGCAGTCGAGCAGCTCGCGGATGCGCAGCACGCGCTCGCGCAGCTGGCGCAGCCGGAACACCAGGCCCACCGAGATGCCGTTGTCCTCCAGGTGCGTGTAGACCGACGAGGTCACGGTGCGGCAGGCGTCGAGCCGGTCGCGGAAGACCACGAAGGCCGCCTGCAGCGCGGCCTCGTCGCGCGGCTGCGCGAACATCTGCTCGCGCAGGCCGTCGAGGTCGGCCATCAGCGCGTGGAACGGGCGGGCCGCGACGAGCTCGGGGCTCATGCGCAGCCGCAACTCGGGCGAGAAGCCGGTGGCCACCACCTGGCTGGCGCAGTAGGTCACGGCGTCCATCACCGTGTGGCGCCAGCGCGGGGCGCCGTCGTCGTCGATGGCCACGTCGGCCAGCAGCGCGCCGATGCGCGCGAGCTGCGTCTCGTCGAGCAGCGCGATCCAGCCGGCGTCGAACACGCCCGGCAGCACCATACGGAACAGGTCCGACGCGTCGGTGGTCTCCGGCGTGCCGGGCAGGATCTTGCGGCGCAGCCGTTCGCCCAGCTCGCTGGCGAAGGCGGTGCGCGGCGCGAAGCCGTAGTCGGCCAGCAGCGTGGTCAGGTCGACCGACTGCGTGAACGCACGCCACCAGGCGCGCAGCCGCTCGCGCAGCTCCGGCCGCGCCTCGATGGCGTCGAGCAGCAGCTGGACGCGGCCCATGGCCGCCTGGGGCGAGGCGCGGTCGCCGCGCAGCCAGTCGAAGATGTTGATGAGCCAGATGTGGCGCTGCGCCACATCGGCCGTAGGGTCGAGGCCGGCAAGCAGCCCCTGCAAGTCGCGCGATGCGGCAGCCATGTGGGGGGGC